>DMPF01000018.1 GCA_003456095.1 Bacillota bacterium | reverse complement strand
CAAAGCGTTAAGTTCATTGTAGTTTTGCGTATATTTCTCCACAAATTTCCTGTCCAGGAGTCCTTTTTCGCGCGCCAGAATGAGCAATGCCACCAAGAAATTTGTGTTAGCCCCTTCCTTGATCTGCAAGCGCCGATTTGCATAGCGCCCAAGTTCGCTCTTCCCCTCCTGAATAAGCCACAGTAAAGCTCCATGCTCAACCGCTTGCTTCAGCTGTAATGCGGCAATGGGATAATCATCGAAGTCCACGCCAACTGCCAGGATAAAATCGGCAGCATTAAGCTCCGTAAAGGAGTTTGTAGAAGCTCCCATACCGATCTGAATGGTCAGAGGGTTTGCCGGTTCATTAAAACTGTTTAGGTTGTCCGTTCCCAGCACCGCACGTGCAAATTTCTGAATAAGGTAGCTTTCCTCGTTACTGTAACGGGGTGCGGCAAATACAGCCAGCGATTCTCCGCCATATCGCGCTTTGAGCGATTTGGTCTTCTTGGCTAGATAAAGAAGGGCGTCATGCCAGGTCGTTTCCTTGAGCACTCCATCCTCACGGATCAGGGGAGCTTTCAGACGTTCTTCGCTGTTTACATAGGCAAAACCAAAGCGTCCTTTTTTACAGAGTACTCCGGCATTGACCGGCCCCTGAGCGGGTACTACCCGCGCAATTCTCTCGCCCACTGTCTCTACCTGCACACTGCAGCCTACACCGCAGTAGCCACAGGTTGTGATTGTCCGAGTTAACTCCCAGGGGGCAGGTTTATCAAAAGGCATATTTTCCACCAGAGCTCCCGTGGGACAAACGGCGACACACTGGCCGCATGCCACGCAGGTAGTCTTTTCCAGCGGCAGGTCAAGTGAGGGGCTTACATAAGCGTCAAAACCGCGATTAACCAATCCCAGGGCTTCCGCACCGATAATCTCCGTGCAGGTGCGCACACAGAGCCCGCAGAGAATGCACTTGTTGGCATCGCGCACGATGAGGGGGTGTGTTTGCGGTTCGTAATCATGCTTTTCCCCAATGATGCGCTCCGGTTTTGCTTTGTACCGGGTGGCATAATCGCGCAGTTTACACTCAAAAACATCAAAACAACCACATTCCAGACAGCGGGTCCCATCTTTTTTTGCCTCTTCCGGCAGCAATCCCTGTTCGATCTCCCGGAAATGTTTTATCCTGACCTCCGGTTCAAGCACAGCCATCTTTACCCGTTCCTGCCGCACCCTGTCGGCAAAATTCTCTTCCGTTAATCCCTCTTTGGCAATATTGAAATCGGTGCGATATGGCGATAATTTATTCCCCCGCAGATAATTGTCAATAACCTCTGTTACCCGCTTACCGGCGGCAATCGCTTCAATAGCAATCCCCGGGCCGGTAACCGCATCCCCTCCGGCAAACACACCGGGCATGCTGGTCAGGAAAGTTCCGTCTGCTGCTTCAATAGTTTGATAACGGTTGATCTTCACATCATCTTTAAGCTTCGCGACATCCACATCCTGACCGATAGCCGCAATCACAGTATCCAACTCAAGCGTGAAAAAGGCTTCAGGAATGGGTTCAGGACGGCGACGACCAGAGGCATCGGGCTCGCCCAACTGCATTTTCTGGCATACCATTTTTTCTGCCTTGCCGTTACCTTCTATTTTTACTGGTGCAGCCAGCAGATAAAACTCCACACCCTCCTCCTCCGCCTCAATGACCTCGATCGGCTGAGCCGGCATCTGCTCTCTGGCCCTACGGTAAACGACCATAACCTGCCCCGCGCCAAGGCGTTTTGCTGTACGGGCCGCATCCATAGCTGTATTGCCGCCCCCGATAACCGCCACCCGGTTGCCCAGGTCCACAGCCTCATTCAGCATTACGGCACGCAGGAATTCCGCGCCTCCCAGCACACCACTAAGGTCTTCGCCGGCCACCCCCATTGCCTTGCTGTTCTGTGCCCCGATGGCCAGATAAACGGCATCATATCCGCTTTTGAAAAGATAATCAATGGTGAAATCTTCACCCAATTGAACGTTGGTACGGGCTTCCACACCAAGATTTAAAACCTGCTGGATTTCCGCGTCAAGCACTTTTTTGGGCAGACGATATTCAGGAATACCATAACGCAACATACCGCCCAGCTCTGGCAGGGCTTCGAAAACAGTGACGGCATGCCCTTTGCGCCGCAGAAAAAATGCGGCAGTCATACCAGCCGGCCCTGAACCGATTACCGCAATTTTCTTGCCGGTATCAGGCAATACTTCAGGCACGTAAGGGTAATCACTGGCCATATCCAAATCCCCGATCAGCCGCTTGAGATAACGGATAGAGACTGGGCCTTCCAGCAGGTTGCGGCGGCAGTTTTCCTCACATGGGGCAGGGCAAACCCGGCCGATGGAGGAAGGAAACGGCATAAATTCCTTGACTAACTTTAAGGCTTCTCTGTACTGTCCGTTAGCCACCAGCCCAACATAGCCCTGCGCATCACAATTGGCCGGACAGGCCGTCACACAGGGAGCACGACAATCGCCGCGGTGGTCGGAAAGAATTAATTCCAGCGCCAACTTGCGCGCTTTCCTTATCTTCTCGTTTTCAGTCTGAATAATCATCCCGTCACTAATCTTTGTGGCACATGCACGCAGCAGACGGGGCATCCCCTTTATCTCCACCAGGCAAAGTCCGCAAGAGGCATACACCTCCAAATCGCCGCTGAAACATAGGGTGGGAATGTGAATACCATTGGCCGTGGCAACCTCCAGTATTGTTTGCTCGCCATGGCCGCACAGTTCGCGTCCGTTTATATTAATTCGCAGGCAACTCATGCGCTTTAGCTCAACCCCTTTACTGTAAAGATTAAAATTGCATAAATCAGCTTCGTCGCTTTATTGGGCCATCCTTTAGTTCACTTTAACTGCCTCGAACTTGCAGGCATCAGCGCAGTTGCCGCACTTAATGCACTTCTCCTGGTCGATCAGATGGGTTTTTTTCTTTTCACCGGCGATCGCTTCAGTAGGACAACGTTTGACACAGCGACGACAGCCGTTGCAAAGTTCCGCGTCGATTGTATAGGTCAGCAGCTCTGTGCACGATTTGGCCGGACAGCGGTGGTCATAAATATGTGCTTCATATTCATCACGGAAATATTGAATTGTTGTAAGCACCGGGTTTGGCGCAGTCTGCCCCAATCCACACAGGGCCCCTTCTTTGACGTTATAAGCAATTTCTTCCAAAAGTTCCAGCTCTTCTGGCGCAGATTTTCCCTCAGTCATACGGGTCAGAATCTCCAGCATGCGCTTAGTTCCCAGACGGCAGTGAATACACTTGCCGCATGACTCTTTCTGCACGAAATCCAGGAAATAACGTGCCATATCCACCATACAGGTAGTCTCATCCATTACGATCATTCCACCGGATCCCATAATGGCACCGGTACGGGTCAGTGAATCGTAATCAACCGGCGTATCCAAAAGGCTTTCCGGAATACAGCCTCCGGAGGGTCCTCCCAGCTGTACTCCTTTAAATTTTTTCTGATTTCGCACTCCGCCACCTACGCCAAAAATGACCTCCCGCAGGGTGATCCCCATTGGTACCTCAATTAGGCCACCCCGGTTCATCTTTCCGGCCAGGGCAAAAACTTTCGTGCCCTTACTTTTCTCCGTCCCGTACGCAGCATATTTATCCGCTCCGTGCAAAATAATCCACGGAACATTGGCAAATGTCTCCACGTTATTAATGCTTGTGGGCTTGCGCCAAAGTCCCTGCTCCGCAGGAAAAGGAGGCTTAAGACGGGGCATTCCCCGTTCCCCCTCCAGCGAAGCGATAAGGGCGGTTTCCTCACCGCAAACAAAGGCACCGGCCCCTTTTTTAATCTTTAAATTAAAGTTGAATGCGGAGCCCAGGATATTCTCTCCCAGTAAGCCCGCGGCATGGGCATCCTTAATGGCCCTTTCCAACCGCACGATGGCCAGAGGATACTCGGCACGCGCATAAATATATCCTTGTGAAGCACCGACAGCATAGCCCGCCAACAACATACCCTCTATCACGGCGTGGGGGTCGCCCTCAATAATGCTGCGGTCCATAAAAGCTCCTGGATCGCCTTCGTCCGCATTACAGACGATATATTTCTGTTCCCCTTTATTCAAACGGGTAAACCGCCATTTCAATCCTGTGGGAAAACCGGCTCCCCCTCGCCCGCGCAGTCCGGAACGCAGCACTTCCTCAATAACCTGCTCCGGAGTCATCACCCTCAGCGCTTTTTCAACGGCGTCATAACCACCCGCAGCACGGTATTCGTCCAATGACTCGGGATTAATAATTCCACAATTGCGCAAGGCTATGCGCACCTGACCGCCCACCACAGACTCCCTTTCATTATTGATCAGAGAATCCTGAAGCGGTCTCCCTCCCCGAATATGTTCACTGACAATACGCCGCCCTTTATCCTCATCCACGGCGCCGTAAGAAAAAAGTGTACCATCCGGGGCGATTACGTCCACAATCGGTTCCAGGTAACACATGCCGATACAACCGGTTTTCTTAAGGATCAGATCAATATTGTTATCCTTAATTGCTGTTGTAATGGCTTCATACGTTTTATAACCCCCTGCAGCGATACCGCAGGTACTCAGGCCCACCTTTATGACTGTCTTCCCCTGCCCTTGCATACAGGTACCTCCTTGCTCCCTTGCATTAATTTTGTACCGCTGCTGTGATATCTTTATTCTGATACTCTTTGATGATCTTGCGTGTGGTTTCAGGTGTCAGTTTGGCATATGTTTCGCCGCTAATTACCATGACGGGGGAAAGACTGCAGCATCCGATACAGGCAACCTTTTCCAGAGTGAAAAGGCCGTCTGGAGTGGTTTCCCCTCCCCTAATCTTAAGCTCGTCCGTGATCGCACCGGAAATGAGCTTGGCGCCGTTTACATGGCAGGCCGTTCCTTCGCATAGCATGATAATATACTTGCCCATGGGCTGGAGTCGAAACTGTGCGTAAAAAGTAACAATGCCGTAAATCTTTGCCGGTGAAACCTCCAGTTTTTCTGCCAGATAAGCGATACCATCCCGGGGAACATAACCAATCTGATCCTGGACATCCTGAAGTATAGGAATAATAGCGCTGGGATCCCCCTTATAATTTTCAATAATTTCATCAATCTGCTCCCGGGGGATCACTCCCGTTTCCAGCATCTTGGCCGATGCAGTCATACGCAACAACTCCTTTAACATATTTATTCCAGTGGCAAGTGCCTTTAAAGAAAAATATTCCACCCTGCTTGTATTTCGTCATCAGGCCGGAATTTCCTCTTAAGCCGGATATATTCGCAATTTTCTCAATCGAGCATTGCGTCACTCAATCTGAGGCCGTCAAGCACCGCATTAACGAATCGTGATGATTCCTCATCCTGATATAACCTGGTAAGCTCTACCGCTTCATTAATCGTTACCGCTGCAGGAATATCCTCCATATAGAGAATTTCAAACAGCGCCATAAGCAAAACATTGCGCACAACCGGGGCAAGACGTTCCAACCGCCAGTTAATCAGGTATGGGGAAAGCTTTACGCTTAGCTCTTCTTTCCGGGAAACAACTCCCCGCACCAGTGTGCTGCAGAACCCCTGCGCCTGTAGCGATATGACGTCTCTGGTCATATTATGCAGCGCTTCTTCCGGATTATTTTCGCCAACATCGATCATAAAGAGAACCTTTAAAGCGCATTCACGGGCGATTCTTCTTTTCAAGCATTGTTCCTCCTGATTACCGTTCCCGGCCGCGCCACAATCTGTGTACAAGTTGCAGCATTTCTTTGCGTATTTCACCGTGACCGCCGATAAATACTCCAGCCAGAACGAAAACGATAATAAACAGCCCTCGCCAAAAGCCAAAAACAACAAATAACAGCGCCATAGCAAGCCCTAACAGGCCCCCAACAATTTTCCCGCTGTGATTGCTGATAAAACCATTGTTCTCGCCGTTCATCTTCTCACACCTTTAGCGGGGACTTCTCTGAATCTTGTCCTGGGCGATATTCTCCACAAGTACTTTAACCTCGCTGATGTTTGTCCCACTATTTTCCTGGAGATAATCCCGCACTTTGGTCTGCAGTTCTCCCGCCAGACCGGGAATAGGAATATCGGGGATCGTCTTAACCCGTATATAAACAATCAATCCTTGCTCCACAGCATCAATACGGGTTGTTACCTCACGAATACCATTAACCTTTCGCGCTGCAGCCAGCACCATACTTTCAACAGCCTTGAAAGAGATACGCACTTCGCCAATTTCCGTAAAGCTGACAATACTACCACCTTCTTTTGCTGTTTGTGCCACTTTTTGCGTTGCGCCGCGGCCGCTTGCCGCAAGAGTAACAAGCAGCACGCCTACCACTAAAACAAGCAATCCTAAGGCGGTAAAAGCGTAATTATAAACCAGATAGGCGAAATTAAAACCGAGAAACACAGTCCCCGGGAAAGCCCCCAGCGTAAGCAGGGCAAACAAAAGTCCACCAACCACCATAATGATCCCGACCACAGTAAAAAAAGCCCGTATACCTGTCATTATTACGCTGCGCTCCCTTCTGCAAAAACAAAGCCAACCTGCCGGACTGAGCCGGCAGGTTGGCTTGCGGTTGTTATTTGACCCCTTCTTCCCCTTCCCTATCTTTCTGCTGGGGGAAACTGACTCCCTGTACATGCACGTTTACATTGACTACGCTTAAGCCTGTCATCGTCTCAATTGCCTTTTTTACATTTTCCTGGACCGTCCAGGCCACATCAGGAATACGGAAACCATATCCCACAATCAGGTATAAATCAACAACTGCATCCTGATCGCCTACATTCACTTTTACCCCTTTGGATAAATTTTTACGGCCAAGGACCTCAGCAATCCCGCCAACAATCCCCCCGCTCATGCTGGCGACGCCCTCAACTTCTGTAGCAGCCAATCCGGCAATAATAGATACAACTTCGTCAGCTATGCGAATTGCACCGAGCTCAGATGGCAACGTACGACCACTCTCTTCCATAATTTTCCCTCCTTAAAAATTTAGTAACGGCTTTAGTAACGGCTATGGAACAGTGCCATATGCTTAGTATAGCACAAAATGCGATAATTTACAAATACATTCTCTACCGCTGTTGGCAGTAAACATAAAAAACCCGGCGGTAAAAGCCGGGCTTTTGCTTGGCGATAAATTAGCGATAAATATATTGTTTTACTCTTTACTTCTTCCTTTTTTGATCATCCTCATCCTCATCTTCATCCTCCAGATCGTCATCATGTTCATCTTCCCACTCTTCATCATTGATAAAGACAACCCGCCCGCATTTTGGGCAAAGCACTTCCAGCGACTCCTCGTCTTCCAAAATATCCTCGTCAACCACTACTTCATGCCTGCATTCCGGGCACTCCACCGTGAAGCTGATCTCCTCGTCGTCATGGTCCATCTCTTCATCGTCATCATCATAGTCGTCATCGTCCTCGTCCGGATCATCTTCAGCGTCCTCCTGCAGATCATCCTCAAGCTCGGTCAAATCTTCATCAATGGCTTCCACATAGGAAAAAAGCTCTTCATAATCTTCTTTTAACTCATCCAGGGTATCAGCCATATCATCGAGAACAGTAATGATCTGCCTGATTATTTTGCCTTCACTCGTTGCATCGCCAACACCCAGTCCATCCGCCAATCCCCGCAAGTAACCCAAACGGCTGCGCAGATCCTCCACTTCATAAAACCCCCTTAAATAGTTTGGTGTAAATCACCGCATAACTCTGGACTTAAGCCCGTTCCAAATATTGGCCGCTGCGCGTATCAACCCGCAGCAGATCACCTTCATTAATGAAAAACGGGACCTGCACAACCAATCCTGTTTCCAGTTTGGCCGGTTTACTTCCGCCTGAAGCCGTATCTCCTTTAAAACCCGGGTCTGTTTCCACCACCCGCAGCTCCACGGCATGGGGCAATTCAATGCCGATACACTCACCTTTAAAGGCCAGCATGGTCAAATGCATATTTTCTTTCATAAAGCGGGTGTTATCACCAAGTTGCCGCACGTTCAGCGAAATCTGTTCGTAACTCTCTATGTCCATTAAAATATACTCTTCCCCGTTATTGTAAAGATATTCCATCCCTTTCCTCTCGATGATCGCCCGGGATACTTTTTCGCCGGCACGGAAGGTTTTCTCTGTAGTAGAGCCGCTGCGCATGTTTTTCAGGCGGGAACGGACAAAAGCAGCCCCTTTACCCGGTTTAACGTGCTGAAAATCGATTATAGTATAGACTTCGCCATCCAGTTCAATGGTTAAACCGGTTTGAAAATCATTAGTGGAGATCATTCATTAAACCACCCCTTTCACGCTTATATGCTTATGCCTGATTGCCGTCCGCTACCTGTAATCAGCTGCGGTCCCTGCGGTCGCAGAACCACCAGATCCTCGACCCGCACACCTCCCCACCCTTCCAGGTATATGCCCGGCTCCACGGAAAAAACCATGCGCTCCTGCAAAATGTCCTTACTCTTGGGTGAAAGGGACGGCCGCTCGTGTACTTCAACACCCACTCCGTGTCCCAGCCCATGGCCAAAGGCATGGGCAATCCCTTCTTCGGCAAAGTAGCGGCGCACTTCAGCATCAATATGGGCGGCCCTTTCGCCAGTGCGTATCGCTCCCATGGCCAGCTCACGCGCGGCACAGACAAGTGCGTAAATACGTTCCTGTTCCGGTTTCGCTTCACCCAGGATAAAGGTCCGGGTCATATCGGAACAGTATCCCTGCCAGGCGGCGCCAAAATCGATGATAATGAACTCCCCTTCGCCGATACGCCGGTCTGACGCCAAACCGTGCGGCATAGCGGAGCGGGGTCCGGAAGCGACAATAGTGGAAAAAGCAACCCCCGCCGCACCACCGCGGCGCATACGGTACTCCAGCTCAGCAGCAAGCTCACGTTCGCGCATGCCAGCTTTTATTAAGGGCAGCGTCTCCCGCAGAGCGTTATCGGCAATGCTGGCAGCAAAGGCGATACGTTCAATCTCTTCCTCGTCTTTTATAGCCCGCAGTTCCTCAATCATATCGCTGCACGGCAACAGTTCCAGCCCGGTAACAGCCTCTTTAAGCCTGTTGCAATCTTTCCAGGACAGATGGGCTTCTTCCACAGCAATGGCGGATAACCCTTCACCCTTTAGTAATTTCCTGATTTCTTCAAAAAAAGAAGCGCCCTGCGGTGCTGCCGGCTTAATTAGTTCAAATAAAGGCGCCTCCTGTGCAGCCTGCTCCAAATACCTAAAATCGGTAAAAAGAAGGGCTCGTTTTTCTGTAAGCAACAACCAGCCGCTGCTACCGGAAAAACCGCTCAGGTAAAAAACATTGGGAGCATGGCTAACCAGTATGGCCGGCAGGTTTTGCCGCTCCATAATGCTGCGCACCCACTTTAGTCGCTCTGCGAAAACTTACACCCCCATGCTTTGTTTTTACTATTCCCTGCACTCTTTTCTTAATTCCACTTTTCTCCTGAAATTCCTGCCCCGATAAAAAGAAATGGCGTATTTTACCCGGTAAAATGATATTTCCAGCCCATGTTACCAGTGCTGCGGCGGGGTGCGTGAAATCCTGACCCTGCCGTTAACCGGGGCAACAATAACATAACGCCGAGAGTCGCCGGATTTCAGGATAATCGTACCGCCACTGCCGGGACGTCCTAAATGATTAAAATGCACAGACGGAGGGGTGCCGCTGAAGGTAGTGTTTCCTTCAAAAAAAACTCCTTGCGGCAGGTCGACCCACTCTCTTCTTCCAGAGCGGTTAAGGGTGTAGCGATTAACATGAACATAAAATTCCATGCGGTACTGTATACCGGTGCCAATCGCCTCCTGGCGCAGCAGGCGCAGCTCGCCGGCCATACGGCGGGAAGCCGCTTCCAGCTGCCAGTGTGATAGAGTGGTAAAGCGGGGAATGGTCATGGACGCTACCAGACCCAGCAAAGCAAGTACAGCGAGCAGCTCAATCAGGGTGTAACCCCCCGGGCGAAAAGGGCGGCATCCCTTTGCAACCGTATGATTCTCCGGCGGCAACACCCCTCACCTCCTGCCCCTGTAGATCAACGTGCCGGGGACAACAGGCAAAACACGGTATGCCAACATCTCTTGCGGCACTGCGGTTGCGGTAATGCGGAAATCGTGGGGAAAGCTATATACACCGGCCTCAAGCAGCAGCTGCTGTTCCGTAGTGGTCACTGCTTTTTGCAGATAGACCCGTATATGCTCTCCCGCGGGATGGAAAAAGTGCAGGCTCCCGTGCGGTGGTTTCAACTGGACGCTTCCCCGAAATACGACTGCGGTTGCGCGGATCTCCAGTTTTTCCTCCACCAGCAGGCTTGACGGCACCCCCCGGAAAAACATCTGACCGGCGGAGAAATATGCTGCGCCACCGCTGTCAGCCACGCTGGGCAAGATCAATGGAGCCGCCGCAACGCCGGAACCAAGCAGCACAACCGCAGGCCCTTCCTTGTGCCGGCCGGAGACAATGCGTCCGCTCGCCGCATCATACCAGCCCAGAACCGAGCCGGCCGTTCCCGCCGGATCACTGGGAAAAGACTGAAATGACACAAAAATCTGCTCCTGCATAACGCCAAAGCTGCCCGTGGAGGTGATCTCCACAAGGCGTCCGCCCCCCTGCTGGAGCAGGGCGTCCACGCTTACGCTGATCATACCCTCCCCCAGAGATATTTCATCATCGCCTGTGTAAAACGGGTTATGTTCGGCCAGCACCGCCATGGCAACATCGACTCCGCTTTCCGCCAGGTAGTAAGCCTGCAGGCTGTCCTGCTGATTGAGAGCAATTTTCAGATCCACGCCGCTTAAGTCCATGAGGGAAGCACTCAGCATGAGCAAGGCTGCACAGATTAATACAACAAATACAAGGATTGAGCCCTGTTGCGAATGTTTCTCCCCCAATTTCCGCTCACTCCCTCATGAGATTAGGCAGGCGGAGCGCTGTGTTGACGGCATAGTTGTAATTGCTGTCAGAACCGACAAGGTCAAAATAGAGAATCCCTCTCCCTGCATCCCAGTTAAATATGAGCGTTTGGATGTCATATGCAATTTTCGTTTCCGTGCCGGCGATTAATAGCACTATTTCATTATTCTTTTGCCGTATCCGATAACTGGTGCCGTCGCCAGGAAGCCTGTAAGTTACATCTGCGCTGCTCCTCAGATGCAATGTTCTGGCATAACGCAGTTCCCGCGTGATCAAATCGGCTGCCACCCGTACATTTTGTTGCAGATCCAGCTGTTCGACAGCAGCCTGAAATTTATTCACTCCGAAGAGATAAAACCCCAGGACCGTCCCCAGCAAAATGGTAAACACAGTCACAGCGGCCAGGCATTCCAATAGAGTAAAACCTTGCTCCGCTGCAATAAATTTCCCGGCGCTGCCCCAGTCATCCTTACGATCCTTCCCGCACAAACGAAAAAACCCTGACAATTCCTCTATCTCCCTGCATGATAATTACATCCAGGCGCAGACCGCGTACGGGATAGCTGCCAAGAAGCAGCGTTTCACCGCTAATAAGATAACGCGGCTGAAAATTTTCCGAACCGGGCAGAGATGCCCCGAGCCATGCCGCACCCTTGGCCGACAGCACACCGTAGGAGTTCGCCCGTAATAGCTCCATCTCTTCCTGGGCCAGCAGCGCAGCCTGGCTGACGCGCCCGCTTTCCATGGATGCACCCAAACCGGCGGCAAAAAGATTTATGAAGGAGAGAAAGACAATGCTGAGGAGGGCCACACCCAGTACCACCTCCAGCAAGGTCATCCCCGCTTCAACCCGTTGCATATCTTTCCCTTTCCGTTTTAAAGGTATAACGAAAAAGCGTTATAAATGGGCAAAAATACAGAAAGGACAATACCCCCGACCATAAAGGAGAGGAATATTACCAGCGCCGGTTCAAGCAGAGTGCCGAGCCTGTCCACCAGATAACTTACCTCCGTCTCGTAAAGGCCTGCCGCTCGTGTCAGCATCTCATCCATTTTACCCGATTGTTCACCCACATGGACCATCCCGATCACCAGCCTGGGAAAAAGGCCGGCAGCGGCCAGAGTTTGGGCCACCGGCTCCCCCCTGATAATCGATGCCTTAACGCGGTCGATGCGCAATGCAAAGAAACGGTTCTGCACAACATTTTTTGCCAGTTCCAGCGCTCTGAGCAAGCCAATGCCGCTGCTCAGCATGGCGCCAAGCGT
>DMPF01000178.1 GCA_003456095.1 Bacillota bacterium | reverse complement strand
CTTAACGCGGTCGATGCGCAATGCAAAGAAACGGTTCTGCACAACATTTTTTGCCAGTTCCAGCGCTCTGAGCAAGCCAATGCCGCTGCTCAGCATGGCGCCAAGCGTCCTGCAAAAACGGGCCACCAGCAGTTTGCGGTGCAGCTGACCGTAGAGTGGTAAATGCAGCTTCAGATAGCTAAAGGATAAGGTGCCCCAACTTGTTCGTAGCATTTGTCTTAACAACAGATAGATAACCGCTGCGCCACCAGCCAGTAAATGCCAGTAAGTGCCCATCCACTCTCCTAGTGCGATAACAATGCTGGTGGCCAGGGGCAGCTCCACGCCAATGACGGCAAAGGTTGCGGCAAAAGCCGGAATGACAAAGGTAAGCAGAAAAATAACCACTCCCACAATGATCAGCAAAACAAACTTTGGGTAAGCGGTCGCTGTTTTAATCTTTTGCTCCAGATCGTTTTTCCGCTCATAATGGAACGCCAGGCGCTGCAGCGCCTGATCCAAAACGCCGCCGATTTCCCCTGCTTCCACCATGTTGGTAAAAAAAGCGGAGAAAATTCGTGGCTCCCGCGCCAGCGCTTCCGCGAGAGATCTGCCCTGTTCCACAGAATAGATTGCCGAGCGGATGGCCAGTCGGAGCCGGTGATTTTGCGCATGCTGCGCCGCGATGAGCAAAGCCGGCAGCAGCGGCATCCCTGCCGAGAGCATAATGGCAAGCTGGTGGCAAAAATCCATCAGCGCTTTGGCACCGGGCCTGCCCTGCAAAAAATGTAACGGCGGATATACTATGCGCTTAAACATAGCTTCAATCATTCGTAAATCAGCCGAATGCTGTACACTCTTAGCTCCGATCTTCTGTCATGGCTGGTATGATTTTCCCTGGCGTGGACGCGGATAAAGAAATCCCCGGTCAGACCTCTTGCTGATAAAGTATCGGTCTCCCGGTCAAAACTATTTCTTTCTCGCAGCCTTCTGGTAGATGTGCGGTGCGCACCGTTCTGGTTTGTCGATACAACGAGGAAGCTCTGGTTATGGATGAAGTTAGCTCCGGTATTTTCCCACTCAATACGTATCTCCCGCACATTAGTAAGGTTTACCCTTTGCCTGCTGACATAGGTCCTTTCCGCCTTTCCTATTACCTGTGAAGCGCGCAGATATAAATGATCTGCTCGCTTGCTCTGGGAGCCGCCGCCTTCTGAAAACCCCACAATCCATTCGTCCGCAAATAAACCACTGTTGTAGATAAAACCGCTTGAATCCGGCCAAAGGTTAGCCGTTACAAAGTTAGCTGTGACAGTTACATTTTGTGCCGGCATGGTGAAGGTTGTTTCCACCGCATTTGTGTTGACGAAAACGCCTGCCGGTGCCGTCCAGTGGGAAAATCTGAATCCGGCATTGGCTACAGCCCTGATATTGACCGTTGTGCCTGCCGCATAGGGAGAGCCGGCGGTAATATCTGTCGCCGTGCCGGCGGCGGCGGGAGACGACGTCATGGTAAGGAGGTATCGTGGAGCGGCTTCCGTAAGGTTGTAATATAATACGTATTGGTTAAGCACATCCAAACTCCTGAAAGCATTATAGCTTGCGTCAAATGCCGCTGCGCCGATGTTGTTGAGCAGTATCCGGTTGGTAAATATAAACTTCTCATTATGGTCGCTACTTTTGATCTCATATTCCAGGATAGCCCGGTTTCCTTCATTGACGATTTTGACAGCAAGATTGATCAGGGTATTACCCGTAACCCGTTCCCCGCTTTTAATTAAGCTGCCTTCCGCCAGATGAAAGTATCCATCAAACTCTCCTTCACGGCCTGTTTTATCTATCTCTATCCTTAGGGCATTGCGCAACTCTGCTTTAAGATACTCATCCGCCAGGCGGGCATTATGCTGCGCCTGTGCCTGTGCCGTGCCACGCTCAAAGCTCCCTGTGCCGAAAAAATATAGAGCATAACCTAAAGACATAATCATGCCCGTAAGTGCCACGGCAATGAGCAGTTCTATCAGGGTAATTCCTTTGTTATTTCCGGCCAAGCCCCTTATGCTCATTTTGCCTATCCCCCGCGCAAATAGGAAGTCAGGGTGATGTACCGTTCCCCACCATGGTAAAAATATACGATCATCACTTTGTTTCCCGTGATCCCAGCCCGCGGTTGAAAATTTAACACAGAAAAGTTGAAATCTTTCCCGGCCCGCGGCAGATACAGGTTCTCTGTGCCCGTAACGCGAAACCCGCCTTCCCTTTCCAGCATTGTGATGATTGCCGTCCCGTTCAAAGGTTGCGGGGCGGCATAAAGGTTCTCCATTCTTTGGGCAGCCAGCGACTTGGCCTCACTCCTGCTTCCCATGGCAAAGATATTGGTGAAGGCGCCGCCGAAAACAGTGATAAAAGCGGCGGTGATAGCGCTGATGATCGCCATGGAGATAATCACTTCCACGAGCGTAAAACCGCTTTGTTTTTTGTTATGGTGGCACATCCATTGATCACCTTTACTCCTGTTTACTGCCAGAGATCCTCGAACCAGCCGTCGCCTTCAGGCACAGGCAAAGGTTTCAGCCCGGCAACGCCGGCGGGCAGGCAGACGCTGCCTGTAAAAGAATAGAGCCCGGGATCTATGATTGCCCCTGTTGCAAAATAAACATATCCAATGTCGCGGCCAGCATATAAACGTAGGCACAATACCGCGTCTTTCTTCAGGTCCACATCTTCACGAAAAACTACCAGCACAGCTGATAAATTCAACGCCGCACCATTTTTTATATCCAGCCGCCTTTCAAAATGAATTTCCGGAGCCCGAAAACGTGCGGCGCGCTTGCTTTGCAGAATAACAGGATTATTGCCTCCGCCGGGCAAAAACTGAACCGGCAACTCCGACCGCCATAGCTCCCCCTCGGTGTCACTAATGCGATTATCGTTGCCGCCTTCCGTCCAGGGATCCTCTTCGAGTTCATCGTTACCGCTGTGAAAAAAATCTTCTCCTTCTACCCATCCCCGTTCACTAAAGGGCCTTAAGTCCAGCCCCCGCCGCATCATCAGGATCACCAGTTCTGCTTCTTCCAGGTAGCGGCCCGTGGCGCGAATTTCAATTCTTTCGCCTTCAGCCGTAATAAATTTCGAAATCGTTACCGCGATCGGCGCGCCGGCAACCTGACTTTCCGCAAATCCGGAAGCAAGATCTCCGGACAGATGATAGGTAGTGCCGGGTTCAATTGCGAAATTTCGCGATTGCAGCCATCCCCTGGCCACATCCACCCCGGACCGGGCAAAGTAATATGCCTGGACGCTGTGGTCATGCACGGCAGCCTGTTTCCCTTCGGCAGCCATGGCAAACACAAACACCGTGCTCAAGACCATCAGGATCATCACCACGATGAGCACGACGAACAAAGCGGCGCCCCTTTCGTCCTTGAGGCACATCTATCCTTTCCCCCGTTCTTTTCGCTCCGCCAGGCAGCGGCAATGCCGTGTACTTTGTGCTAACACTATTATCGCAGTTTCCATGCTTTTTTTTAAGAGGTCAGCAAATATTTAACTGATTCCTGAGCAACCTCAGGGCTGCCCCTTACTCTGCGGAGGCCTCCGCGGCAAGGAGCAATTCGGCTTTAGCGGCGTAATATGCCGCCTCTTTATCCCGGCCCGTCTTCCCGTAGAGTTCGGCCAGGAGCAGATAAAGGCGGTAAAGGTCTTCCTTAAGGTGAAGCTCCCCCTCCATCTCGGCCCGCCGCAGCGCCACCTCCTCCAGCGCCAGGGCCTGCACAGAAACAGCTTCCGCCTCCGCCAACCGCTCCTGCCGCAGGTAAAAGGAAGCCAGTTCCAGGTACATGCCGATACGGTAACCGGCATACCGTACGGCGAGGGATAGATGTTTTTCCGCCTCCGCCAGATTGCCCGCCTCTTGATGAATAATACCAAGACGGTGATGCAGCGCGCTATCGGCGGGGCTGAAGCGCACGGCCTGCTCAAGCACCTCCAGCGTCTCCGCCAAGCGCCGTGGACCGCCTTCCGGCAGGGTCAGGTGATAATAACTCCTGGCGGCGTGGTAATGGAAGATAGAGTTGATCGGATAAAGGGCAACAGCTCTGCGGTAAGCTGCCGCCGCGCCGGAGAGATCACCTGCTGCCTCCAGCCTTATCCCCTGCTGAAAAAGCAACTGGCCTGTGTACTGCCAGGCGGTCAATAAAAACAGCAAAAAAAGCAGCGCTGCCGGCAGTGCTTTGCGCAAAATAGGTGCCTTCATATCAGATACGCGGCCAGGGATGGAAACAGCGGCGGCACCTCCGGCAATGGCGAAGAAGATCACGGCCGCGCCGGGGAAATTCCAGCTGAAGTCCACGCCGATGTGCAGCAAAAAGGCGATCATGGCGGCAAAGCTGCCGGGTAAAAAGCCGGGAAAATCATTCCGGCGCAGGCACTGCCAGACCTTTAGCATAGTCAGCAGTAAAAAAGCGGCCAGCAGGGCAAAGCCGATCAGCCCCAACTCGGCAATGGTCTGGAGATAATGGTTATGGGCAAAACGCGAAAACCAGATATCTCCAGGGTATCCCAGGTTATAGGCGAGGTAAAAAGTGCCCAGACTGTAACCTTGCAGCGGCTCCTGCAGCGCCAGCCGCCCTGCCACCTCCATGAAAGCGAGGCGGCCGGTGCCGGAGGTGGCGATGAAAGATTCGGGGCGGGCAAGGAAATTGATCAGGGCAGATGGGGGGCTCAGCGTTTCCTGGATTAGGGGCGCCAGGGACATGAGCGCCTGGGTGAGCAGCAGCGCAAGCACAAAGATTAACGCTGTCCGCAAAACCATTTTTGCCAGTTCTTTTTTGCCGCTGCCCCAAAAAAGGAAAGGCGTTGCCATGAGCATGGCAATAAATGCACCGCGCGAACCGGAGAGCAATAGAGCCGTCAAAAGCAGCAGTGACCCGGCAGCGGCCCACCGGTCAGATTGGTGCAAGCGCGGAACGGTCTTGACCGTTCCGCGCAGGTAATACCCCCAGCCGATGAAAAAAAGCATGGCCAAATAGATGGCGAAGGGGTTGGGATTGGTAAAGGTGCCCGAAACACGCCCCGGGAAAAGAAAGAGGTGCTGGCTGATCGCGAAAAGGGCGGCGCCTGTGCCGGCAAGCCAGGCGATCCGCCCCAGGCGGAAGAGGTTCTCCGCCTCCAGGCGGGAGGCCAACAGGAAGACCAATCCGTAGCAGACAAGTTGCAAAAATTCCACCAATGTGCGGTGGGGGTTTAAAGACCAGAAGATGCTGACGCCGCCCCACAGCACAAAC
>DMPF01000110.1:7172-9639 GCA_003456095.1 Bacillota bacterium | reverse complement strand
CATCGTAGCCAGGCGGGCAACGGCGCGGGTCAGCCAGCCGCCACTACCACCCATGCGGACGCTGGTTGAGACCACTACCGCCACCATAATCGCAGCTCCGGCTGCTAACCCAGACAGCAGCAGGCTGTTGCTGGCCAACCGCCAATACGCTGCCAGCGCGGACGGGCCTGCTTGGGCGAGATCGTGCACTGCCCAGAGAACGAGTTGTAGCACCGGGACTAAGAAGGCTACCGCGAGCACCAGTCCGCACAGCCCGGCGGCACCCCAGCCGTGCCAGCCCGTCAGCTGCACCCGCCCGATGCCGGGAGAGCAGCCGCCGGTTTGAAAGTAGCGGGCCCGTCCGCGCAGCAATCTTTCCAAGCCGATCAAGGCTAGGGCAAAAAGCAATAGCACCCCGGCCAACTCGGTGGCGGCACGCAAAGCCATCATTCCGTGCCAGACGCGAATAATCCCCTCGGAAAGGGTGGGGAAATTGAAGAAGCGTACGGTGGCGAAGTCGGTCAGCGCCTCCATCAGCGCCAGGGCCACCCCGGCCGCTAGCGATGGTCGTGCCAGAGGCAGCGCGAGGCGGAAGAGAGCGCTGGCTCGGCTGTAGCCCATGGCTCGAGCCGCTTCAAAGGTGTTGCGCGCCTGCTCTTGGAACGCTGCCCGCGCCAGCAGATAGACGTAAGGGTAAAGCACCAGGGTCATCACCAGCACAGCCCCGCCGCCGGAGCGGATTTCTGGGAACCAGATGCTGCCGAACCACTCACGCAAGGTTGACTGCACCGGGCCTGCAAAGTCCAAGGTGGCCATGTAAACATAGCCCATAACGTAAGTAGGGACGGCCATGGGCAGAAGCAGGAGCCAGTCAAAGGCAGTCCGGCCAGGGAAGCGGTAGGCGACCGTCAACCAGGCCAGCCCCGTGCCTAGCAGCAGAGTGCCTACCCCCACGCCGAGCAGCAGCAACAGCGTGTTGCCGATCATCTCTGGCAAAATAGTGGCCCACAGATGCCCCCAGATCTGCGGGGTAGGGGTAAGCAGCGCTGAGAGAACCACCACGACCGGCAGGACAATGAGCCCGCCGATCAGTAAAATAGGCAGCGCGGACAACACTGATGTCCGCGCTTGAATCATCTCAACCTCACTCTACCATTAGCGGTAGCCAGCACGGTCGAGCAGGGCCACGGC
The DNA here is from genome assembly GCA_003456095.1 of Bacillota bacterium. Lineage (GTDB taxonomy): Bacteria > Bacillota > Dethiobacteria > DTU022 > UBA8154 > UBA8154. Next base: position 8,469 of record DMPF01000110.1, on the reverse strand, counting down.
AGCGGCTTGCAGCCGCCCGTACTCGGCCAGACTGAGCGGATCTGTCAGGAACGGGCCAAAGTCGGCAACCAGTGGGTGGGGAGCCACCGCAGGTATCGCCGGATATTCAAAATTCGAATCAGCGAACGACCGCTGACCGGTTGCGCCGCTCAGCCACTCCAGGAACTTGATGGCGTTATCGCGATTGGGAGCGTGCGCAGTAACCCCAGCGCCGCTGATATTGACGTGCGCACCCCGGTCGTCCTGGTTAGCCCACAGGAGGCGGACGGGGAAGTTCGGGTCGGCGTTGAGCAGGCGGCCGAGGTAGTAGTGATTGGTAATGGCGACGTCTCCACCGCCGGCAGCCAAGGTCTCCAGAATGCGGGTATCGCTGTCAATCAGGGTCGGCTCATTGGCCACCCAGCCCCGCACGATCTCTTCTGCTCGAGCTTCTCCGTGAGTGGCGATCAGGCTGGCTACTAGCGACTGGGTATATACATGGGTAGCCGGACGCATCACCAGGCGGCCGCGCCACTTGGGATCGGTCAGCGCTTCATAAGTAGATAGCTCTTCCGGAGCAACCCGGTCCGGATGGTACATGATAGTGCGCACGCGCTGCGTCAGGCCGAACCAGCGGTTCTCCGGGTCACGCAAATTCTCCGGGATATTGGCAGATAGGACCTCACTCTCCGCCGGTGAAAGCAGACCGTCCTGGGCAGCCAGCCAAAGGTTGCCCGCATCAACGGCAATGTAAACATCGGCAGGTGTATACCTGCCCTCGGCTTTAATCCGCTCGCGTAAAATGGCGTCGCTTCCCGTGGTAAAGCGGATCTCTATTCCCGTTTCCCTGGTAAATTCATCGAATGCTTTCTCCACCCCGTAATGGCGGGCGGTGTAGATGTTGACCACTCCGCCCTTTGCCGGCTCCGCTTGTGCCGGCGGCGGTGTTGCCGGATCCGCCTGCGGCGGCTGCTGCGGCTGGCAGCCCGCTGCAATCAGAGCGGCGACAACAATCAGTAAAGCGGCAGCAATCAACAATATTCCTTTTCTTTTAAACACTTTTTTTCCCCCTTGTCATGATAGCTTTGCGGAACGGTTGCAGGGGCGGATTTTAGTGCCAGCCCGCCACCGTTCCAAGTGATTAATCATGTTGCGACTGAAACCCATTCTCAGTTAACAGCAATCTCTAAAATCCTGCCTCCCTTCTGCGCGAATATTATCGAGCTAAAATTGGATTGATAATGAATATCGTTTTCTATATGTATATACTACCCTACCACCGTTGTTTTGTCAACATAAAAAATTTCGGGACACACAA
>DMPF01000110.1:0-6837 GCA_003456095.1 Bacillota bacterium | reverse complement strand
GGACACAATGAAAATTTTTATGCATAAAAATTTTCATTGTGTCCCGAAATTTTTTGTGTGTCCCGAAATTTTTTCTTGACAGAAATAGGGGAAGGCCGTATAATTTGATTGTTTGATAATCTAATTATATAATTATCATAATATCTGGTTATCAAAGGAGGTTATTCGATGCACGACCTGGATGAATTAACTGATGAATTGCTATGCTTTTTTAACGGATTTGCTTCCTGGGAAAGTTCCGTGATACGCTCCAGCGATCTCAGTGTATCAGAAGCCCATGCCATTGAAGCGCTGGGTCAGTATGGCGCCATGAACATGAAGAACCTGGCCGCAAGATTGGGAATTACCACCGGCACCACCACTGTAACCGTTGATCGGCTGGAAAAAAAAGACTATGCCCGCAGGGAGCCCGTCAAAGAGGATAGACGGGTCAACCTTATTACCTTGACGGAAAAGGGCAAAAGCGCCTTTGCGGAGCATCACCGCCTGCACCTCAACCTGGCCGGTCAAATGGCCGCCAGCCTTTCCGAGGAAGAAATCGGAGGACTGCTTAGAATCCTTAAAAAGATCAATAGTGAAATTTTCTAGTGATGCTAAATTTTATATTAAAAGGAGTTTTTCAGATGATCGGAAGATACAGCGATATGGGAAGGTACCGGCAGCTGCTCCAGTTAAGGGAGTTCTACACCCTGGCAGCCGGTCTGTTGTTTATTCTGCTTGCGCTACTATTTAAACAGGAATTTTATGTATCTATCTTTGCCGCAACGGCAGCTGTTGTCATGGGGGGTCCGATCATTTACCAGGCCGGCCGGGGTATACGCAATAAGGAGCTGAATGTGGATGAGCTGGTAAGTTTGGCAATCATTGCTTCCTTCATTATCGGCGAATACCTTTCCGCTGCAGTTGTGACGCTGATCATGACGCTGGGTTCCTTGTTGGAACAGTTCACCGCCCAAAGAGCACGTACCGCCATCAATACCCTTATCCGCTTAACTCCGGATAAAGCCAATGTTATCCGCGGTGGAAGGGAATTCTCTGTACCGTTGGAAAAGATCGGCCTCGGTGAAACTGTGCTCATCCGCTCCGGTGAGAGGGTCCCCGTGGACGGCAGGATATTACGGGGGCACGCCGCCATTAATCAGGCTTCCCTGACAGGGGAAGCGCTCCCGGTAGAAAAAAAAGCCGGCGACTCGGTTTTTGCCGGAACGGTGGTCTATGCGGGCATGCTGGAGGTGAAAGCACGCAAGGTGGGCAAAAGCACGACACTGGGCAAAATGGTGAAGCTGGTGCAGGAAGCTGAAAGCCGGAAAGCCCCGATCATTAGGTTGGCAAACCGTTACGCACGCTATTTTACTCCGGCAATTCTCTTTTTGAGCGCAGCGGTTTTCTTGTGGACAAAGGACGCCCACCGAGCCATTACCGTGCTCATCGTGGGATGCCCCTGCGCTTTTATTCTGGCCTCCCCTACAGCTATTGTCGCGGCGATAGGGAATGCTTCACGCAACGGTGTGCTGGTGAAAGGCGGGGCCATTCTTGAAGAGGCTTCCAGAATTAAAGCAGTGCTCTTTGACAAAACCGGCACTCTCACCACCGGCCGACCGAGGCTTACGCAGGTCAGGCCGTTAAACGGATGCACGGAAGATTACCTGCTGAGCATGGCGGCCTCAGCGGAAAAATATTCCTGTCACCCCCTGGCCGTTGCCATTGTATCAGCCGCACAAGAGAAAAACCTGCTGCTGCATGAACCTATGCATTACAGAGATCTTCCAGGTTTGGGGGTCGAGGCACAGGTATGCGGAAAAAATATTTTTGTGGGCAGATCTGTAGAGCGTAAACTCTCCGCAGCCACGGCGAACAGGTCAGAACGGTCAGTATGCCCGCCATTACCCATCCGTAAAGAAGAAGCGGCAGTCAGGACGGTTACAGTATACGAAGAAAATATCCCCATCGGCGATATTTTGCTGGATGAAGAGATACGCTCCAGCGCTGCCGAAGGGATCCGCATTTTGCGTAAAAGAGGCGTGTCTAAAATACAGATGCTGACCGGGGATAATTCCGCTATTGCCGCACGCGTGGCAAAAAAGACCGGCATTGTGGAATTTTTTGCAGAGCTCCTGCCAGCGCAGAAATTGGCTCTGGTAAGACAGATCCAGCGGGCCGGCTGCAAGGTGGCCGTAGTGGGTGACGGTGTTAACGACGCACCATCCCTGGCCGCGGCTGATATCGGTATCGCCATGGGAGCCATGGGGACCGACGCCGCGATTGACGCAGCCGATATTGCCTTAATGGGTGACGACATTACAAAGGTACCCTACCTTTTAGGTCTGGGAAAGCTTACCGTAAAAACGATCAATATCAATATCTTTTTCGCTCTGACATTTAACGCCCTGGCGTTGGCGGCTTCAGGAGCGGGGTTACTTAACCCCATTACCGGCGCCATTGCACACAATATAGGCTCTATCGCCGTAATTGCCAACTCAGCGTGGCTGCTCAAGCGACACCCCTGAAAAATTTTCGGGACACAAAATTTTTGGTTCTTGAAAAATACAGACAATTGTGTTATTTTAACTCATAAGGTACTCTGCAAAAAATACTTTTACAGAGGTGAATTATTTATGAAAACAGTCAGTGTTATCTTAAAAGAGAAAGGGCAGGGCGTATGGTCCATTTCTCCCAAGTCAACAGTTTTTGAAGCCGTTAAATCTATGAGCGAGAAAGAAGTCGGCGCATTGATGGTCCTCGACGAGCAGGATATGGTTGCCGGTATCATCACGGAAAGGGACTATGCAAGAAAGGTAATCCTAAAGGGTAAAAGATCAGAATCTACTTTAGTGGAAGAAATAATGACGCCCATTGACAAAATGTATACCGTCAAACCAGAATTAACTGTTGAGGATGCCATGGTGCTCATCACCGCAAAGCGCGTCAGGCATCTACCTGTCTTTGAAAATAATCAATTGACAGGCATTATATCTATCGGCGATCTTGTCAAAGCAAAAATTGCTGAACAGGAGATGCTCATTGAACAATTGAGCAACTATATCGCCGGCAGATATGCGTAAGCAGAATATATCGGGATATAAAAAAACCGGGACAAAGAAATCGGGACACGAAGAAAATTTTACAAAATTTTCATCATGTCCCGATTTGTTCCGTTTTTGGTCTCGTTTTTATTTTAATTTTATGTTTTGTACCGAAATTATTATATAATATCCATTTTCTGTTGACCGGTTACTTTACTGACAGCACTAAATCGATCGGGGCAGGTTTCCAGGCAAATGCCGCATTTGGAACATTTGCTCTGTTCAATCACATGGGGCACCTTTTTCTCGCCCTTAATCGCATCCGTTGGGCACGCCTTCAGGCATCGTCCGCAGGCTTTACATTTGTCAGGGTCAATCCAGTAGGCAATTAACTCTTTACAGTTCAGCGCCGGGCAAGTTTTTTCATGAATATGGGCTTCGTACTCATGTCTGAAATAATGCAGGGTGGATAAAACCGGATTCGGCGCCGACTGGCCCAAACCGCAGATAGAACCGGCAATAATCGTTTGTCCCATCTCTTCCAGCAGTTCCATATCCCCCGGCTGGCCCTTTCCGGAGGTAATATCGTTTAAAATCTGCAGCATCTGGTAGCTGCCGTTGCGGCAAGGTATGCATTGGCCGCATGATTCATGCACTGTGAATTCAAGAAAATATCTGGCGATATCAACCATGCAAGACTTTTCATCAAGGATTACCATGCCGCCTGAACCCATCATAGAGCCAGCGCTTTTCAGCGAATCAAAGTCTACTTCCAGGCCCAGCATCTCCTCCGGGAGGCATCCCCCTGAGGGGCCGCCCGTCTGGACAGCTTTAAACCTGCCGTTATTTGGCACGCCGCCGCCAACGCCATACACAATTTCACGCAAGGTAATTCCCATCGGTACTTCAATCAAACCACTGTTCATAATTTTGCCAGTCAAGGCAAACACTGCCGTCCCAGGGCTGTTTTTTGTACCTGTAGAGGAGAACCAGTCAGCGCCGCGGTTAATTATTTTCGGGACCATGGACAATGTTTTAACGTTATTTAGCAATGTTGGCTTATCCCACAGGCCAACTTCGGTAGTCCGCGCCCGTGGTAACGGCTTAGGCCAGCCACGGTAGCCTTCGATGGAGCGTACCAGAGCTGTTGATTCCCCACAGACAAAGGCGCCCGCTCCTTGAAATATCTCCAGGTCAAAATTAAACCCGGTGCCCATAATGTTCTCGCCCAGCACTTTCCACCGCCGCGCCTGTTCCAAAGCTTTTTGCAACCTGGCTACCGCCAGCGGGTATTCAGCACGCACATACATAAAACCCTTTTCCGCGCCAATGGCGTAGGCAGCGATAGCCATCCCTTCAAGCACGGAGTGCGGGTCGGCCTCCAGCACCGAACGATCCATAAAAGCTCCCGGGTCGCCTTCATCGCAATTGCATACCACATACTTAGGGTCACCGGGCGCTTTCCGGCAGGATGCCCATTTTTTTCCCGCAGGGAAGCCTGCCCCGCCGCGACCGCGCAAGCCTGAGCGCTCAACAATTTCAATGACTTGTACAGGAGTGTGCTCCTGCAGAACCTTAGCTAATGCCTGGTAGCCACCGCGCGCAAAGTACTCCCTGATCTCCTCGGGATCTATTGACCCGCACAGTTCAAGGACGATTCTCTGCTGACCGCTGTAAAAAGGTACTGCTTTTTCGGTTAAACATGTACTGCCGTCCGGATTATGGTAGAGCAAGCGCTCCACCACCGTACCATGGTCAAGGGAAGCAGCCAAAATTTCCGGCACATCAGATACCTTAACCTTAGTATAAAATACCCCCTGTGGTTCAAAATGCACCAGCGGCCCTTTTTCACAAAAACCGTGACAGCCGCTGCCGGCAGCACCTGTTTGGGCCTCCTTGCCCTCAAAGAGCAGATCAACATCCATATCCAGTCCGCGCTCACTAATCAGACGTCGAAACTCCGCCAGGACATTAAAAGATCCCATAGCCACACAACCTGTGCCGGCACAAACCAAAAATCGTGTTCTCTGCCTTGCTAAAGCGCTCTGACAGCTTTCTCTGACCTCCGCCAGCCTTGCCGGCGAGTCAACCTGAGCTAACTGCTTCTCTCCCGTGCTCATTGCTGCTCACCTTCTTCTACCTTCAGGCATTCCTTAATATTCTTTACATCCATAAGGCCAAAAACTTTCTCGTCAACCACCACAACCGGAGCCAAAGCACAGGAACCTACGCAGGCCACCCGCTCCAGGTTGTACTTGAAATCTTCAGTTGTGCCGCCGCAACTGATGCCGAGTTCCCGTTCAAATGCTTCCAGTATAGGCGCCGCCCCTCTGACATGGCAGGCCGTTCCGCAACATACCTTAACGTTATGATCGCCTCGTCTGGCAAAGTAAAACTGAGTGTAAAACGTAGCCGTGCCGTAAACACGGCTTTCCGAGACCGAGGTAAACCTGGCCACTTCTTTCATTACCGCTTCAGGAAGGTAACCAAAGACATCTTGAACAGCTTGAAGGATGGGAATAATTTCCTGGCGCACACCTTTAAAGCTTGAGAAAATATCTTTAATTCTCAGCTCATCTGTTTCAAGCAACATGGGCATCGATAAGTTCCCCCTTATGAATGTAAGTGCACTAGTTTTTATCTTCCCCTTGCTTGTACTTGAGAAACATTTCCGTTAATATTTTAAGCCGGTCCATACCGGTATCACGCAATGTGGTTGAAGCGTCTACATGTCCCAGCTTGCCGCAAAGGGCGATCGTATAACATTCCGTACCCTGATCAATTATTTTTAAGGCTACGTCGGCGTAAGGACAATCCACCCCGTAAAATACGGCAACATCATATTTTTCGTGGGCAATAACCAAATCTCCGTGATACGGGTTTATTTCACACGCTGTTCTTGCCATCGGATAGGCAGGGCGAATATCATAAATTGGACGAATTTCGGCCCCCATCGCTGCAGCCAACTCCCTGATTATTTTAGCTCTCCCCGGAGGGCCTTCTTCCCAGTGCCATAGCACCATGCGACCAGGAACGACCATGACCGGTTTTTTAGCATGGCTGACCTTTTCCACAATATTAGCTAACGCCACTTCTACCGGAACCATTTCACCATCCACCAGGGCCATCTCTTTTTCCGGATGGGACAGTTGAGCAACAGGTTCCGGGCCAACCATCCAACGATAATCCTCTGTCTTCGTTTGCGTTGGTTGTGTTTGCTCTTCTCTCATCTTCCCACACCTGCTTTCTCTTCAATTTTTTCAAGTTTAACTGTGCTGACCTTCAGTTCGGAGACCACAGACATGCTGCAGATTGCCGGGTTGGCAAGAATATTGGCCGGTGACTCCGCAAAGTGGAAGCTCATACAAACGATACCCTCAGGCACCTGGTCAGTAATCGCTACAAGCGTCTCTATGGAGCCGCGCGCAGAGGTGACACTGACGAGATCATTCGCACTGATTCCCAATTTCTTAGCGTCATTGGGGTTGATCTGCATCCGTTCTTCGTTGAGCAGCTCGTTTAAGCCTTCGACCTTTGCCGTCATGCTTCTGGTGTGATAATGATACAGCTTACGCGCCGTCGTTAAGATAAAAGGATATTCTTCGGTAGGCTTCTCTGTGGCTAACGGACGATAATCCACAGTAGAAAACTGACCAATGCCGCGTGCAAACCTGTCTTCTTCACCACGCCAGGACCGGCGGTGCATCACGGCGGTTCCGGGATGCTCCTCATTAGGGCAAGGCCATTGCAGACCTTGCGGTTCCTCCAGGCGTTCATAGCTCATCCCGCCAAAATAGTGCGGCGTCAGCTGGCG
>DMPF01000199.1 GCA_003456095.1 Bacillota bacterium | reverse complement strand
TCAGAAGCTTTTTGCGGAATAAGCCTATGCGCAGAGGCCAGATCCAGTCGGAGTTGCGGTTTCTCCGCCGCAAGCCCTTCTAAAAAAAGCAGACGTGCCTGATCCGCGGCAAGCGCTTCTTCTTCGAGTTTAAGCATTTCACGTCCGTCTCCCAGCGCCGAGAGCTGCCTGCCGGAAAAGATGATGAGCAGGATTAGCATCAGTATGAGCAGATAGAGCGTTATATTTTCCGCGGATAGCATTCTTTTCAGGCTCAAAGGTCAACTATCCCCTTTCTTCCCCCGGCAGGCTCACCCGGCTCTATGACCGCGCTGATCTCAAAGTGAATGATTGTTCTCTCATGCTCAAGCCTCTCCACGGTCAAACGGCAATCTACCTGCGCCAGTTGGGGTATGGCTTCAAGGCGTTCCACCCAGAAAGAAATAGTATCGTGATCGGAGGCGAACCCTAGCAAGAGAAGCTCGCCCCTTTCCCCGTCAAAAGAGTCGGAAAGATGCGATATGTGTATACCCGTAGGAGCCTCAAGGGCCAGCGCCAGCAGCAGGGCATGCCGGTCCGGTTCCTTGCCCAGGGCGTCTTCGAGGATCCTTGCAGTAGCAACGGCTTGTTCATGCAGTGCCGCATATTCACCCAGGGCGTCAATTTGCTGCCGAACCAGATAACGCTCTTGCTGCACCAGCGCCAGTCTGTTTAGCACAGCAGCGGAGAGGAAAAAAAATACAGCGTTTAGTAAAACAAAGGTAAACAGTGTAAAAGCGCCGGCCAGAAGATAGAATAGCCTGCGGCGGTACTCGCGCTGACGGATTTTTATTTGCGGGGGTAGGAGGCTGATCGGCTTCAATATCAACTCCCTCCTGCCGCGCCGCAGGCCAGCGCAATACTCACGGCATAGTCAACCGCTTCTTTTTCCAGCGCTCCCCGATCCCGTTTTATACTGTTAATGAGCTGCAGCGGCGCAACGGTGCTGACCGGTATGCCAAAAATATCCTCCAATAAGCAGGCAATGCCGGCCAGGCGGGCGCCCCGACCGCTTAAGATCAGCCGTTCCACCGGTGCCGCTCCCGCCTGCGCCTGATAATAGCTAATCGACGAACGAACATCCTTCACCAAAGAATCAACCCATTCGTTATAAGGAGCGGGATGAGCGCTGTCCGTAGCGGCGCCGGCCTCCTGCAACACTACAGGCAGGGAACAGCGCATCAGCTCGGCTGCATACTGCAGACCGGTAAAAAGGCGGCGCGCCAGGCGCGGTATGCCCGCGGCAGTGGCCACAAATATATTGCTCGAGCCGTTCGCCAAATCCAGAAAAGCGACAACACCGTCATTGCTGTTAATACTAATGGGCAACAGCTGCAGCAGGGACAGTGAAGCCACGTTAATATCCCTTGGCTTTAATCCGGCCTGCGCCACAGTCTCCAGGATGTTTTGAATCATAATCCGCGGTGTTGCCACAAGGAGCACCTCCTGCATATGCTCTTTCGCTTCGGCAGCAGGCCCGATGATGGACAGATCCATAATCGCATCGTCCAGCGAAATGGGAAGATAATCCCTGGTCTGGAAACGGACCATGGAGCGTATTTTTTCCAAAGGAATGCGCGGAAAGGAAGCGAAACGGACCAGCACATCCTGGCTGGAAACGCCGACAATCACTTCACGGCTTTTGAATTTATTTTCTTTCCAAAGGCGTTCCAGAGATCCTGCCACAACATGCGGCTGCAGTATTCTGCCATTGGACAGCGCCTCTGCCGGGAGGGGAGTGCGCCCCCATGTCAATAGCTCAAGGCCGCTTTTACTGCTGCGCAGTTCCACAGCCCGCAGCTCGCCGTGATCAAGATCCAACGCGGAAACAATATTGCCGGCAGCAAACAACATAAGTTTCACCTTTACTATAACTGCTCTGTAATAATTATAAACATTGGCAAATAGAGCGAAATGAGTATTGCTCCCACCGTTAATCCAACAACGATGAGCATAATCGGCTCGATCATGGCAGTCAGTCCTTTGGTTAGAACTGCAACCTCGTCTTCAAAAAAACTGGCGATGCGGTTTAACAAATCGGGCAGCGCGCCTGTCTCCTCCCCGATACTTACCATTTGCGTGACCATGGGGGGGAAAACGGGGCTCTCGCTCAGCGGTATAGTAATACTTTTTCCCTCCTGCACTTTTTCCGCCGCATCTTTCGCTGCTTCTTGCAGCCGGATATTGCCTGTGGCCGCCCCCGCTGCTTCCAATGCCTGGACAACGGGAATGCCACCTCCAAATAGGGTGGAGAGGGTGCGCGCGAATTGGGCGATAGCTGCCCGGTGAAACAGCGGGCCAAAAAGGGGGATACGGAACTTGATCAGATCCCAGTGGCGCCTGCCCGCAGCGCTGCGCACGTAATAGAATAAAGCAAAGAGCAGCAAGGTTACCGCCAGAAACCAGATATACCACCGGTAGCGCAGTGATTCCGAGATGAGGACAACGATCTGCGTAGGCAGAGGCAGCCGCATATCCGGGGGAAAAAAGCCCATAAAAACAGGCACGAGGAAAATAAGCATCCCCAGTAATACAAGCAGCGCGAATACGCCAATAGCGGCAGGGTAAAAGGTAGCGGAGCGCAAGCTGTCCTGCAGAACCTTATCCCTTTGCAGCTGCTCGGAAAGACGGATGAGGGATTCCTGCAGGACCCCTCCCACCTCTCCCGCCCTGACCATTCCGGTAAAAAGAGAAGGAAAAACATGGGGATAAGCACTCAATGACTCCGCAAAGTTCATGCCTCCTTCCACGCTGCGGGATATTTCACCCACAATACGGCCAAATCCTTTATTGGTCATCTGGCTGCTCAGGGTATAGAGTGAGCGCGTAAGGGGCACGCCGGCATCGAGCATGGCTGCCAACTGACGGCTGAATAGGCCAAGTTCGCCGGCGCCGATCTTAACTTTGCCTTTAAGGAGGCCGCTTAAAGGCGAGGGACGGATCTCCTTTATGTCGATGACAAAGTAGCCCATCTTGCGCAGTTTATCCGCAACTGCTTCTTCTTCCGGGGCCTCAAGCTTCCCCTTTACAATCTCTCCCACCGTATTGAACACCTCATAAAAAAACAAACCCATCTCAATGCACCGCCATCTCCCGCTTTATCTTTAATCCCGCCAGAGGGAATTGCGTTCGCCTTTTTCCGGACCGCCGTCCAGGAGGCGCTCCAGCTCCGACCTGTCCACACAGTATTCCAGAGCCGTTTCCCTGGTAATTTTACCTTTTTTGCAAAGATCGGAAAGAGACCGGTCCAGGGTCTGCATACCCTGGATGCGCCCGGTCTGAATGGCGCTGTATAGTTGGCGGTCCTTTCCTTCCCGGATCATATTGCGTACTGCCGGTGTATCCACCATAAATTCCACGGCAGGTACCCGTCCTTTGCCGTCAGCTGTAGGCAGCAACTGTTGGCAGACCACAGCGCGTAGCGAGCCGGCCAACTGCTGCCGTACCTGTTCGCGGCGATAGGACTCAAATACATCGACAATACGGCTTACTGTCAGTGGAGCGGTCTGGGTATGAAGTGTGGAAAAAACCAGGTGTCCCGTTTCCGCAGCCGTAAGGGCGATGGCGATGCTGTCCAAATCCCGCATCTCCCCGATCAGGATCACGTCCGGATCATGGCGCAGCACATGACGCAGGGCATCGGCAAAAGAATGGGTATCGCTGCCCACTTCACGCTGCCGGATTGTGGATTTGCGGTGTTTGTGCAGAAATTCAATCGGATCTTCAATCGTCACGATGTTCTTGCTGCGGTCCCGGTTAATAATATTAAGCAGGGCAGCCAGGGTGGTGGATTTGCCGCTGCCGGTCGGCCCCGTAACCAGGACAAGCCCCCGTGTCAGATCGCAGATGGACTTGACGGCAGGCGGTATACCCAGTTTTTCAAATTCCGGAACCGCGAACGGGACAACACGAAATACGGCGGAAAGGCTGTTTTTCTGGTACATAATATTACCGCGGAAACGGGCCAATCCGGTGATGGAATAGGAGAGATCCAGCTCCCATTTTTCTTCCAGCTGCTTCACCTGTTGATCGCTCAGTATTCTGTAGAGTAGGCCCTTTATATCCTCGGGATAGAGGGGGGGGAGATCAAACGATGTCAGATCTCCATGAATGCGGGCTTGGGGAGGCACTCCCATCGTAAGGTGCATATCCGATCCTCCCTGATCCACCGTCAGCTGCAGCAGCTGGTCGATGGGGACGGAGTAACCGCCGCGCGGTGTACTGCTTATCTTTTGTTCCGGCATCAACAAGAACAGCTCCTTTTCCTTTTTTCCTTAATTTGCCTGGCGGGGCGCGTCGATGATCGCCAGCATATCCAGTACCTTTTGAATATTATCCGGAGTATCCTCCACCCAGAGTATGTAATAGGGGTTTTGAAGGTCGCCAGTAAGGTTATCCGAAATGAATAACCTGCTGATCGGCACATCCGTAAGCTGCGCCAACAGTGTGCGCAGGGCGATCAGTCTGGCGCGACTGGTTGCGGATTCCACCGGTCTGCGCACGCGGCGGCGTGCCTCGTCGAGCTGGCCGAGCACGGTGTAAACCTGTTCTCGCAAATGGGGGGGAGTTATGACCAGCAGCTCCTGACTAATTTCGGGAAACCTAAAAGTCATGGTCTCCACCTCGTCGAATAAAGCCATCTCCTCCAGCCTGCTTTGTGCGGCTGCCGCACTGATATTGCGCAGTGAATAGATAAAGATATTGGGTAACAACGCAGCGTTTTCCGGGTGGTCCAAGGCAGCGATCAGGTCTCGGATCTGTGCCGCCCTATCAGGGGTGCTCTGTATCCAGAAGACCCGGGGGGCGGCCGGAACAGTGATCGGCTGGGCGATAATACCAAGCTGGGGAAGCAAGTGAATTATTGTTTCCGCTTCCATGTGCTGGAGATCAAAACGCTCCAATGGTAAAACTGTCCCCGCACCTACATTTTCCGGGCGGTCAAGGGCGCCGATGATCTCCTTTACCCGGCCCAATTCCCTGGGGGTTCCCTGCACCCACAGGGTGCGGGGGTTCGTATCCACGGTAAAGGTGGGCAGTTGCACGCCAAACTGGTCCAAAGCGCCGAGCAGGGGAGCTGTACCGATATACCGCATGCTGAAGCGGGTCACCGCCATTTGGTCAAAATATTCATCGTGCAACCTTTCTGGGCTGCCCACAAGGATGAGACCGTTGTCTTCCAGGTAGTCGTAACCTTCGCGTTGCAGCAGCAGCTCCATTGCCCTCTTAGGAGATACCCCCTCTATCTGAAAGGTTACCCGCACCGGTTCGTCAACCAGGATAATCGTTTTCTCCATGCGCAGCGCCAACGCTGAGAGCACATCCCGCAGGTCAGCATTGCGCACATCCAGGATAAATGGTTTTTCTGCCGCCTCTCCCGGGGGGTTTTCGAAAAGCACTAGGTCTTCGTAGAACTGGCCAGCAGTGCCGGAAGCTTTATAATGAAGCGGAGCTTGCCCGGCCGCTGGGACTGGCCCAGCGACAACGGTGCACCATACTAAAAGTACAGGGAAGAGCGCCAGGGGCGTCAGGCTGGCATAAAGCTTGTTCTTTACCACCTTACTTAGCATATACATTACCTGCCAAGATAGAGAACTGTTTCCCGATCTCTCAGGATGATTATAGCCTTATCCCGTTGAATTTCCTGAACCTTCCACAGCCCGGCCACCATATTCCCTTCAGTGGCAACATACGTATTCCCGCCGGCTTCAATGATAGCTATATTTTCCCCCACACCGCCCATAAGCACACCTACCAGGATCGGGGGCGCGGCAAAGGGATCGGGGGGGCGCACCGTTGCTTCCTCTTCCTGCCGCTCGATCTGTGGTAATACCTCCACCGCATCATCTGCAACAAAGGCATTTTCCCTTCTTTCGTTTCCTATTGCCGGTTCAACAGGAAGGGCTGGCAAGGCGTCTGGCCTGCGCAGTTCAATCGTATAATAAACCAGCCCGGTTGACAACAATAACAAGAGGATGCTTAACGGGACGATAAGTCCTTTTTTATTTCTAATTATAACACGGATAATTTGAATTTTATCATGAATAGCATTGCGAATTTCCACAAGACCTCCGGACTGAGGAAAAATGTTAATAAGACTGCATAAAAAAACCGATTATACGACACTTTTTTTAATTCTACAACTTTTTCCGGTATCCTTCTCTCTCCTTTTTTCTGGAAGATTATTTTTATGGGCCTTAAGTGGGGCTACTTCGTATAGGGTTGTGTTTTTAAGAAAAAATACCACTATGGTGTACAAACAAAAAAAGCAGATTATGCGTGAACTTTTCACCAGAGAGGTGGCAGAGCTGAATGAGGCACTGATACGGTGCTGCTTATTTTCTCGGCACCCCTTTACTGCCGCAGTATATTTAAACTATAATATTTTACAATCAGCAATATACGCTAAGCAACTAATGATGAGGATGTTGTGGATGACAAATCGTCCGAAATTTTTAACAGTTGATATTTTGTTGCCCGGTGGTGAAATGCTGACCGTAGCCGGAGGACGCAGCCTGCTTGCGATCAGCGAGGAAATCAGCCGTTTTTACCCTTCCCCCATCGTAGCCGCACTGGTAGATAATAAACTTGCCGAACTAAACTCCTTGGCAGAAGGACCGGCCGTAATACAATTTCTTGACTTGACCACTACGGAAGGAACACGCATCTATCGCCGCAGCCTCACTGGTCTGCTCATTCAAGCGGTCCATGATCTTTTTCCCGAAGCAGTGGTAAAAGTTGAACATTCCCTCGGTAAGGGGCTTTATTGTGAAATCGATAAGAAGCCTGCATTAAATGAGGCAAACGTGACGGCTGTGGAGGAAAGAATGAGGCAGCTTGTAAACATGGATCTTCCCATAAAAAAAAGGCGTGTTGCTCTCCCCGAGGCGGCGCAGGTTTTCAGCCGCCAGGGGTATGATGATAAAGTGTATTTGCTTAAATACTGGTTAAAGGATTATTTGAGCCTTTACTCCATCGGCAATATTGAAGATACTTTATACGGTTACCATCTCCACCGTACCGGATTGCTGCAAAAATTCGCGCTGGAATTCTACCATCCCGGCCTTGTGCTCCGTTTTCCTGATGAGAACGATCCCTTTACCATCCCCCCATATATTCGACAGACAAAACTGTTCGAGATTTTTCGTGAAGCGGAAAGATGGGGGAAGATTCTGGGTTTCGACACGGTGGGAGCCATGAACAGCCTCATCGAGGAAGGGCAGGGTCCTGAGGTGATACGCATTGCCGAGGCATTGCACGAAAAAAAGATCGCCCAGATTGCCGATATGATTACCGAACGCAAGGATGAGATCCGCATCATCCTGATTGCGGGCCCGTCTTCTTCCGGCAAGACAACCTTTGCCCAGCGCCTGCGCACACAGCTCCTGGTCAATGGTATGCGCCCTTATCCTATCTCCATCGACGACTATTTTGTGGACCGTGAGCATACGCCCCTGGATGAGTCAAAGAACCCTGACTTCGAGCATATTGAGGCGATCGACCTTCCGCTCTTTAATGAACACCTGCTGCGCCTGATCGGTAGCGATGAAGTAGAAATCCCCACCTTTAATTTCGCCACCGGAACGCGGGAATACCATGGCAGGCAGATCAGACTGAAAGAAAATCAGCCCTTGATTATAGAGGGTATACACGGCTTAAACGAAGAACTGACCCGCTCCATTCCCCGCAGCCAAAAGTTTAAAATCTATATATCGGCGCTGACCGCCCTTAATATCGACAGGCACACCCGTGTACACACCACCGATACACGCCTGCTGCGGCGTATTGTGCGTGACGCCCAATTTCGTGGAACAGGCGCCCGGGAAACAATCAGGCGATGGCCATCGGTGAGGCGGGGCGAGGAGCGAAACATCTTCCGCTTGCAGGAAGAAGCGGATATTATGTTTAACTCATCACTGGTTTACGAGTTGGCGGCAATCAAAGAATATGCTGAATTTCTGTTGAAACAAATCGACCAATCTGCGATGGAATTTGTTGACGCCAACAGGCTGCTGGCGTTTCTATCTTCTTTTATGCCGCTGGCGCCGCACGATGTGCCGTCCAACTCCATATTGCGTGAATTCATCGGCGCTTCCTGTTACTTTGCGGATTGGTAAACACCATTTAATTTACGCTTAATTTTCGCGCCTGCCGGCAATCGGGACACCGTCCCTGCATTGCCATCGACGATGTCGGCGCCGGTTTTTCCGGATTGCAGGCGATTGCCGAGATTCGGCCGGATTTTATTAAAATTGATATGTCATTGGTTCGGAACATTAACAGTGATTTCAGCAGGCAGTCAATAGTAGCCGCCCTGATAAGCCTGGCAGAGAATATCAACTGTAAGATTATTGCAGAGGGAATCGAAACTCAGGCAGCAATTATTTACGGGACAGGCGTGTAAAAAAGTGGGAAAAAGGGGACGCACACTGTTTTTCAGTTCCCTATCTCTCTCCCCCTTCCACCTTTCTTGGCCTTCCCGGAAGTCGAAACCTAAATGATCGGTTCAGAAGCTCTTCCAGCTCCGTTACAAAGGAGTCGCTCCCGCAGGGCAAACCCTTCCTTGTGTTTCGCCTCAATATGTCATTTTCTTCATACTCTGCTCTTTCTTTTAGCCATGCGGACCAGTCTTCAACTACTCCTTCTGGAGGAAAATCCGGGGAAAGGATGTCGTCCTTTTTCTTCCCACAATGCGCAGCGGCGCTTGACCAGATATAATCTTCTGCATTTTGAACGATTCCGGCACGAACAGGATTGAGTTCTACATAACGGACAGCCATCCACAGATATCTCTCGTCAAGTACGCTGGAATAGTACCGTCCCTGCCAAAGATGACCACTCCAACTCCTCGAACGGTTTATATGGAGGGCATATTTTGTATGCAAAGGACGCATCGCCTTTTCCAATGAATTTTTATGATGAGGAACTGCCACTAAGTGTATATGGTTTGTCATCAGACAGTATGCCCATATCATTAATCCATACTTCTCCGAATATTTCTTGAGCCATTCAAGATATTTTTTGCGGTCTTCTTCTACAAAAAATATGTCCTCTCGCCGGTTCCCTCTTTGGGTTACATGATAAGGAAGGCCCTCTATCATTGTTCGTGCTATCCGTGGCATAACGAATTACATATAACCTCCGGTCTTAAATATCAAGATAATGGTGTGCGTCCCATTTATTCCCTTCCGTGGTGCACCAGATCACTGAGGTCCGTCTTAAGATCGGACTCGAGGCACCAAGGTTACACGACCTCATCGCCAGCCGCGGGAACTAAATTCAACGGGATGGGGTTTTCATCCTTCCGATGGTGCCGCAGGCGGCATGGGTGTCTTGGGAGTATAGATTTTCGATTTCTGCTTGCTGTTGCTGTTTTTCTTTAGCAGCATCTTTAGCATTTTTCGAGGCAGCAAACACTCTTCCAGCGCTTTCAAGCAGCTCTTTCTTCCAGCGATGGATCACGCCAGGGTGGAGTCCATACTCTAAGGCAATATCTGTAATCAATCGTTCTTCTTTGAGTGTTTCAAGGACTATTTTTAGTTTTTCTTCTGGTGAATATTGGTTTTTTGGCATGGGTTAGTTTCCTTCTTTCTTTCTGTTATAAACCACTTCGACGTAGGTGTCGCTTTTCCCCTGCCAAATCGTGTCTCATTTTATGGGTCCATTATA
>DMPF01000129.1 GCA_003456095.1 Bacillota bacterium | reverse complement strand
TTTTTATACGGAGTTATTTTAGGGGAAATTCCTTCTTTCCGCATGGCCCTAGGCCGGCTCCACCTTGATACGCTGAGCCAACCCCCGGCCCACAGCCAATTCCTGACGTCCCCGCCGGATTACCACTGGCCCGTAGGGCAGCTTTTCCGTACAGGTTACCTCTACCCCTTCCATTACGCCAAAGCGAATAGCCTTAACACGCATTTTTAAGTCGCTGATTTTTTTGATGATTAATTTATCACCGGTCTTCGCCTGTTCAAGGGTCATCTTTAATCGCCCCCTTTGCCGATCGGCTTATGGCCTTATGAGAGCTGCTCTCATTTTCATTCTATAACGGGATCAAAACTCCTGTCAACCCTTGGCAGGGAAATTATTTTTCGTTTACATATAGGACAGTTTATAGACCAGCTGCTCCAGTGCTTCCTCTCCCTGAAGGCGGCCCGTTTTAATCTGGAGGTCTATTTCCTTAAACAGGGCAATGATGCGGGGAAGAGAATTGCCTGGAAAGTTCGGTAACTGTTCCAGGAGTTTATAAGTCACAAACGGCGGCACCTGCAAGGAGGCAGACAGTTTCGCGGCGGGCACTCCCTGCTGCAGCAGCAGGCCGGCATGGTAGAGCAGGCGGAAATGGCGGGCGATCATCGCCAGTATGCGCAAAGGAGGCTCATTCTGCCGGCGCATCTTCATAAGATGGTTAATTGCGCTAACACCTTTTTTTCGCCCCAGCTCGTCTACAAGCAAGAAAATACTGCTTTCTGCATTTTCCGGAACTATTTTTTCCACAGTAGAATAATCAATCCTTTTTTTCGCACCCAAGTAGAGAATCAGTTTCTCCAGTTCCTTTTTAAGCAGAGCAAGGTTTTCGCCGCTTCGCTGCAACAGCATGCGCAGAGCGTCTTCATCTATCTCTTTTTCTTCCCGACTCAGTTCCTCACGGATCCAGCGGACCAGCATGGCTCCTTGAAGGGCGGGAAAATCGATCAGAATCCCCATTTTCTCCAAGTACTTGGTTAGTTTCCTACGCCTGTCCACCTCCGGTACGGAAAAAACAAGAAGCGTATTACTCGTGTGATCGGCGAGAATGGCGGCAATCTCCTCTTCTTCCGGAAAGTTCCCCGGAGAGCTTCCTTTGGATGGCAATATTTCTTTTTTTGCCGCCCCTTTGGCCCTGCCGTCCCCTGCGATATGAAAATAGGGAGCATCTTTTACCAGCAGCACACGACCCCGGGAGAAGATGGTCAACTGTTCCAATTCCCGGCGCAGCTCCGGCCACTCCACCTTTTTGCCGTCCAACCGCACTAGTTCAGGCTCTAGCTCCCGCCGGCGCAGCAGCTCGATCATCTCCGCAAGCAGTTCTTCTTTGAGGATCTCCTCGCTGCCAGAGAATAGGTACAGGGAATGCAGTTTGCCTTTTTTCAGTTCCAGCCTGGCCTGGCGATAATCCATATTTCCCCTCCCCACGGTTTATTCTACCGTAATTGGTCAGGCTTGAAAAGGGGGTGCAGAGTTACTTTTGAGGGGCCTCCAGGTTCGATCATCTGTTACATATCTTTCCAGGCCGGGACCATGCAGACTGGAATATCCGCAACAGATTCTTTGTGCCATGCCTCACCCGGCGGCGCCTTAATCAGAGGTTCGCACAAAAATGGAGGGGGTTTTGAGTCCATGGCCAAGTAGGCATTGAATAGGTGCTGACGGAATGGAACCTCAAGGGGCGCCGCCAGGTGGTAGGGCATGCTATCCACCCACCAGGTAAAATCGCTGCCCTCTGCTTTGTAAATGCTGCCGAGCGCCTTCTTCAGCTTATGCGTTTCAGGATTGCGGTCAGCCCAGGCCTTTACCGCCCAGCGGGTCTCCAGCAGGCAATTCCACAATCTGTTCTTTTGCTCCGTGCCAATCCAGCGCGCCAAATTGTGATCCATCCAGGATCCGCTGGTAAGATGAGTAATTCTCCGTTTGGGCGGATTTTCTGCCAGATACTCACTCACCGTAACTGTTTGCAGATAGGGGGCGTCGGCAATACTGCGGTAGAGGGCGTGCAGAAAGTCGTTTTTCTCCCCTGCATACCACTCCCAGGCGTTTTCTCCGTCAAGCGCGATCGTTACCAGATAGCTGCCCCGGCATCCTTCCAGTTTCTCTCGGATCACTTGCAGGCGGTGCACTAAATCAGCGGCAGCATCATCGGCCCCCATATGCTGGTAGACGAAGCCAATCCTGTCGGAAAGATGATGGTCGCGAAAAACAAAAAGATAATTCCGCTCCCTCCCCGCAAACCATATAAGGCTGGTAGAGGACTTCAGGGTTAAGCACATGGCCGTAACCGTCGCGGTAGATCTCCACGTCAAGTGAGCGGGCCAGGATCTTCTCGTCTGTAATCGTCCAGCGGAAACCGAGATCGCCCAGCAGGGGAATCGTCTCTGGACTAACAGCCATTTCCGGCGGCCAAAACCCGTAGGCTCTTCGTTAAAGTGGCGGCGATACTGCTCTACCGCCATCTCCACCTGAATGCGGGCATCTTCGGGAAAGGTAAACCGTTGCGGCAGAGGCAGGCCGGGGGTAGCGCGCAGGGCGGTGTAGTTGACAATCAGTAGGGGGAGAATGGGATGGTAATAAGCGGTAGTGATAATTTCTATCTGCCCTTTTTTTTGTAAGCGACGGTGGACGGGAACAACGTCTTCCATGAGGGAAAAATGATATTTAACCACTTCTTCTTTTTCCATTTCGCTAAAGTTGCGGCCTTTCCGCACAAGCCTCCGTAAAAATGGATCCTGGCGGCGGATTTCTGGGTCAATCCAGACCAGGTTGAACCATACCTGCAGATCAAGGTAATCCTGCACGGTATAGCGCTGGCGGGCCCTTTCCAATTCTTGGGCATGTGGTTCTGCAAAACCACGTCTCTCCGGTAATTGCCAATAGAATGGGTATTTGGAAATAACCCTTTCGTGCTGGATCTCAAAATAATGGCGCAGTAAAAATGACTGCTCCCTTTCATCCAGTTCCCGGGCACTTTTCATCACGTTAAGATATAGATCGGGAGTCTGACCCCTAACGTAGCTCTCCAGTTGATCCAAAAGGGAAGGGCTGAGGCTGAATGTTGCCTTAATCTCCGGATGTTGTTCCAGCAAAGCAGCCATGCGGTAGTAATCCTTGGCAGCATGCAGCCTGACCCAGGGCATAATGAACAGGCCGCGCTGCTCATCATGGTAGTATGGTTGGTGTTGATTCCAGACAAAGGCAATATTAAGGATGTTGTGGGCCACTTCTGCTTCTCCCCGCGATCATTGCTTCGTTTCTTAAAAAATGTGCCGCATTGGAGGGTATGATGCAAAAATCAGCCGCGCCGTAAAATTCCCTGGTTGTCTCTCTCCCCAGGTATTTGATGATCGCCTTCATATTTCGCAGATAGCGTTCCTCCAGGCGGCGCGCTTCATTTTCCAGGTGTTGATCCCCGGAACCGAGCAGGATTAGCCTGATGTCACCCTTTACCTTTTCCGCACCGGGGACCGCATCCCGCATAATCATTTCAAACGCCTCTAAAAGTATGTCAATACCCTTTTGCTCCACATCAAGCCGCCCCACATTGAAGAACATGACACCGTCCGGCAAACCATTGTCCTGCAGTACTTGCGCTCTGCGTTCGTGCCGGGGTAAATTGGCATAGCCCAGCTCTGCCGAATTCCAGAAAGAATGATCCGTTCCATTCCACACATAGGTGGTCTTCCCTTCATAATTGCTGAAGAAAGTCCGCCACTGTTCGTTAAGGTAGCTGTAGCTGACGGTGGTAAGGTGGTCACAGCGATGGGCACCGAACTTCTCGATATTAAACAAGTCTCCTTCCAAAAAGTAGGGATCGATCATCTCACTTAAATTAACCTCATTCAAATCATGTACTGAGATGCGTTCATGGCAAAGGCGGTGAATTATATAGACAAAGGGGATCTTGAAATATTTTTTTACCAAGGTGCCGGCAAATACGCAATACCAGTCGTTAATATGGATAACATCCGGCTTGGTCGTCTCCATCTTAAGTAAAACATTAAGCAACCCAGGCACAGCCTTGGTAAAATGGACAATCTTTTGTATGAATATCTCCCGCGGATGATAGACATTGGGATGGTCCAAAATCTCGTTGCTGAAAAGGAAAATGCGTACCCCTTTTCGCTCTGTAGTATAAACCGAAACAGGAAAAATCCTGTCGCCAACATAGATGCGGAAATCACAGTATTTCTGCGGTTTGTGAGTAAACTCACCATTTTCCCCGTTCTGCAGCAGGCCATGGGCAGGCATCAAAACCATCACCTCCGCATACTTGAGCAGGGCCTCGCCCAGAGAAGTTACGGCTTCGGCCAGGCCTCCTATACGTACTGGCAGGTGCTCAAATGTAGCCATACTGATAAGCATGCATATGCCTCCCATAAATCACAAAATATAGATGTTCGCCCTAAAAACAAAAATATCTTCCCCCACCGGGTTTTTTTATACTATAATACACTGGGGCTATAATTATTCCACTTTAAGGTTATAATAGCTGCAGACAAAAGAGAAAGAGGTGATTATTAACGTGCGTTCAGGTGCCATTGAAGGACTGACCACCGCAGAAAAATTGCCATCATCTTATGGGGAAGACCGGCTGGTTTTGCTCACGCGGGATCCGTACTGGCTTTTTGCTTACTGGGATGTTACGCCGGCTACCCGGCAGCAATTGGAAAAAGAGGGTCAACGCCCCTGGGAGCACCTCAGCTTGGCGTTGCGGGTAAAACGTTATAATACAACCATGGAGAAAGAGGAGAGCTGTTTTCACATACCGATAAACCGTGAAGCGGATAATTGGTATATTGAAGTCGGGGTTCCAGACCGTTGTTACCGGGTGGAGTTGGGGGGACAAATTCCGGGAAAAGGGTTTGTGCCGCTTTTAACTTCCAACATAGCCAGAACCCCACGGGATGATATCAGCAACATTATTGATGAAAACTGGTACCTGCCGGATTGGCAGGCTCGCCGTCTTTACCGGCGCATTAACCGGGGTAGCCTGAGTTCGCTGGAGATGGCTGTGCGCGGCAGCGGCACAAACATGGAGAGGAGAAAACAACAA
>DMPF01000051.1 GCA_003456095.1 Bacillota bacterium | reverse complement strand
ATCCCAGGTGAGCTGCTCTTAAACCGCCGCGCTGAACAGCAAAACGGCACTCCGGCTCCGGAGCAGGCAGGGGAAAAAAGTGAACCTGCTGGAGATAGGAATACTTATTTCCTCCCGGCCAATTTATACGCAGAAGGGGGCGCCAGGCTGCTCATCAGCCAAATATCCTACTTTCTCAGTACTCCCATCCATTATTACCTAGGCATTGATTACGGGGGTATCCCGGTGATGGTTGATTACCTGGGAGGCATTACCTACAGAGACAATATTTTACAAGGAAATGATTATTACGGTTATTTCCTGCGGGGCGAAGCAGACGAGAAGCCGCTGCAAAGGGCCTTGCGCCGTATGCAGATGCTGGATCTGCTGGTTGAGGCTGTGGGAGAGAAAAGGGGTCTTTTCAGTAAATCCCGTTCCCTCCGGAAGGCTGCCCCCTATTTGGATACCAATATTTCCTGGAGGGAAATGGAGGAGTTTTACCCCTCTCTATCGTCGCTGTTCAGCGGGAATGAGTCAGAGGTGACCGTCCTTCCCGGCACCTGGCAGCGGCGGATCGATGGCGAGTATTATTACAAGGCGGAGCTAGGTTTAATCTCCTACCTTATGACTAACTTGGGCAAGGATTTTATTTTGCCGAGGGAACTGGTCACGGTGGAGGTTTTAAACGGCAGCGGCCTTGCCGGCATAGCCAGCAAGGCCGCGGTAATACTGAAAGAGCATGGTTTCCATGTGGTGAACGTGGATAATGCTGACTCTTTCGATTATGCGCGCACCCAGGTTATCTCCCGGCAGGCAGAGATGGGACCGGCAAAAGAAGTGGCGGAAATTATGGGGGCGGAGCTGCTAAAAGAAGAAGTGCCGGGTTTCCCGGCAATGGTTACGGTGATTGTCGGCAGGAATTTTCTTCCGTAACAGGGATTGACAAATTAAATTAACGGTTTGGGGAGGAGGATATATTGCCTTTGGATGCGCGGGCATTTGCCCTGAAGGCAGTTGCTTTGTTGAATGATAAAAAAGCACTTGCGGTTTCCCTGCTGAAGATTGGTAAGTTGTCGCTTATTGCCGATTATTTTCTGATTGGCAGCGGATCCAGCAAAATCCAGGTTCGAGCCCTCTGTGATCATCTACGGGAGAACCTGACGCAGGATCAATATCCACTGCTCCGCATTGAAGGATATGAGGATGCAAGCTGGATTTTGCTTGATTATGGCGCAGTGGTTGTGCATATTTTTCAGCCGGAGAGCCGTTCTTTTTACAACCTGGAACGCCTTTGGGGAGACGGAGAGTGATTGTTTTGATTGCCCTTGAAGTTGTATTATATGCCTCGCTGCGCCGCTATAATCCTCATGGGGAGAGTTCCGGTCCCTTTACGTTGCATCTTCCTGTGGGGAGCGATCTTGCTTCGCTCCTGCGGGAACTGAAGATCCCGCCCCATGAAAGCAAACAGATTTTTGTCGATAGTGTGCGGCGCGAGCAGGATTATATTCTGCAGGATGGGGAGCGGGTGGCCGTATTTCCGCCTATAGCCGGCGGATGATGAGGTGATTAAACATTGTGACAACGGAAAAGATTAAACTGACGCAGTTTGCAAGCAGCGCCGGCTGAGCGGCTAAACTGGGGCCGGGGGACCTGGCCGGAATAATGCCCCTTTTGCCTCTTCAGAAAGACGAAAACCTGCTGGTGGGGACGGAATACCCAGATGATGCCGCTGTTTACCGTCTCTCCGATGAGCTGGCGCTCATCCAGACAGTGGATTTTTTCCCCCCGGTTGTGGATGACCCCTTCACTTATGGGCAAATTGCTGCCGCTAATGCCTTAAGTGATATCTATGCCATGGGCGGTCGTCCCCTAACGGCTTTGAATATCGTCTGTTTTCCCTGCCGCAAGCTGGGGCTTGATATTTTAGTAGAGATCTTAAGGGGAGGCGCACTCAAGGTTGGAGAAGCGGGAGCCCTGCTCGTAGGCGGGCATACAATAAGCGATGATGAACCAAAATACGGCCTGGCTGTTACGGGGCTGATTTCTCCTGCGGAGATCCTGACCAAGGGAGCTGTGGAGGCGGGAGATAAGTTGATCCTGACCAAACCACTTGGTGCCGGCATCATTACTACCGCCCATAAGGGGGAGATGGCCCCTGCCGCTGCCCTGGCTGAGATGATCCGCTGGATGACCGCATTGAATAGGGGCGGGGCGGAGGTGGCACGCCGGGTAGGGGTTAAGGCGTGTACCGATATTACCGGTTTCGGCCTGCTGGGGCATACCTACGAGATGCTTGCTGGCAGCAATCTCAGCGCAGTAATTCATGTTTCCGCCCTGCCGCTGGTGGCTGGAACAAAGGAACTAGCAGAGCTGGGCCTTGTCCCCGGCGGTGCAAAAGCCAACAGGGACTATCTTGGGAACAGGATAAGCGGTACCACAGAAGTTGGCGATGTTTGGACGGATATTGCCTGCGACCCCCAAACCTCCGGCGGATTGCTGATGGCTGTAAAAGAAAAAGAAGTCGAACGGACCCTGCGACTGCTGAAAGAAAAAGGGCTCGTATACGCTGCTCTTATTGGCGAAATAAGCGACCGCGCATCTGGAAGAATATTTCTGACGTTGGGGTGAAGCTAATAGCAAGAAAAGCCCGCCATGCCGTTTGCTCCGGCCGTAACAGATCCTTGTTTGCAGCCCGCTACAGTCCTCTGACTGTAACAGACCGCATTTTGAACCTGTTACAATCTTTGCTCGACCAGTATAAGTCCCCGGGGAAACCGGCCAAGGACTGGCAATTAAAGGTATTTTTTGGGGTGAGCCTATGAAAACGATTCTGCTTGTGGAGGATGATGAGCAGATTCAGGAATTGTTGCGTTTTAACCTTGATAAAAACGGGTACTGTGTAGTGATCGCCGGTGACGGCTATAAAGCCATTGATTTGGCTGCGGAAAAGCGTCCTGACCTGATTCTGCTGGATGTCATGCTCCCAGGAATGGACGGTTTTGAGCTGTGCCGTATGCTGCGCGCTAGTGAGGAAACGAAAGAGATCCCGATAATCATGCTTACCGCCAAAGGCGATGAACTGGACGTGGTGCTCGGTCTGGAATTGGGCGCCAATGATTACGTGACCAAGCCGTTCAGCATTCGGGAACTCCTTTCCCGTATTAAAAACCAGCTGCGCCAGTTCAACGGCCGCCGTGCGGGACAAGTATCGTTTTCCGGGGATCCGGGAGAAAATATAATCAGTGCCGGCGGCATTGTTTTAAAGGTTGATGCATATGAGGTCTTTGTCCGGGAAAAACTGGTTACGCTTACGCAAAAGGAATTTGCGTTGCTGAAAATTTTAATGAGCAACCGGGGTAAAGTTTTAACAAGGGAGTTTTTATTGGAAAATATCTGGGATTACAATGCGGAGGTGGATACCCGCACCGTCGATGTACACATCCGCTATCTGCGCCAGAAGGTTGAAGAAGACCCGGCTAATCCCCGTTATATCGAAACGGTGCGGGGTGTGGGTTACTGTTTCCGTGCCAGATAATATGGAGGCAGATCTGAAGCGCAGGCATAAGCTTGACAGTTGCAGACCAAGGATGTGAGGCACTTGTTCCGTTTCCGCCCGCGCAATAACATGTATATTTTTCTCCCGGGCGTGCTTGGCCTCGCCCTGGCGGGGCTTTTACTGTACTGGGCCTGCCTGCTTAACCCCCGGAATTTTTCCTTTCCCTTAATGTTTGTTATTGCTTTTTTACTGGTGCTCCTGCCGGCGTATTTATTAATGGCTTTTCGTTACGCCGGGGGCTTACGCCGCTCCATTACGGAATCGGAACGAACGGTGCGTGCCCTCGCTGCTAGTGACTTTGATAGTATGGTTTCGCGGCCCGGGCAGAGGGAAGAGATGAATGGGTTGACCCAGGCTTTGGACGATCTAGCGCAGGTCTTGCACAAGAAATTTATGCACCTCTCCCGAGAGAAGAACAGGCTGCAGGCGGCCATGGAAGCGATGCACGACGGTGTGATTATCAGTAATGGTGATGGGCGCATTACTTATATTAACAAAGCGGCAGTAAATTTTTTTGGCGTGGGGGAGCAAAAAGTTATCGGCCTTACCTTGCAAGCGGCGCTGCGCAACTTCCTTTTGAATGAGAACCTGGAAACAGTGAGGCGGCGCGGGGAACCCCGGGCCTTTGAATTAAACCTTTTTTACCCGGAAAACAGGGTGCTTCAGGTAAATATGATCCCCCTTCTACAAACGGAGGGGGATCTGCTTTCGGGTGTGCTTACAGTTTTGCACGATATAACCGGCTTTCGCTCTTTGGAACGTATGCGCAGCGAGTTTGTCGCCAATGTATCCCATGAACTGCGTACACCC
>DMPF01000237.1 GCA_003456095.1 Bacillota bacterium | reverse complement strand
CGCGCGCATTCCTTTGTGATAATCGAAAAAAATGATACAACGCAACTGGCTCTAATAGGAAAAAAATTGACGAAATACTCTTCCTTAAGGTATAATAATTGGCAAATAAGAATATTACTATTTATAATCTTGAACCGGAGGTGTTTAAGCTGAAAAGAATCATCTTTTTGCTTGCTTTGTGTCTGGCCGGCATGCTCTTGGCCGGTTGCGCCCCCCGTCCCGCCGCGACTCCCGCTGAGCCGCCTGCTCCGGTGACGCTTGCGGCACCGGCAGCTCCCGCAATCAAAGTATATACCACTTTCTATCCTCTCTACGATTTTGCCGGAAAAATCGGCGGTGAGCGGGCAGAGGTAGCCAAGCTGGTGCCGCCGGGTGTCAGCCCGCATGACTGGGAGCCGGACCCGGGAACGCTCTCCGGACTGAAGGCGGCTGACCTTTTGCTTTATAACGGGCTCGGTCTGGAGCCATGGCTTGACAAAGTGGTGGGCGCGCTGGAGACAACAAAACTGATCCCGGTGAACACGACGGAGGGCATTGAACCTTTACGGGGTGTTCCTTGCGGACCTGCATGCACACCGGATGAAGAGGAAAAGAAAAAGAAGGAGGCGGCCGGCGAGCTGCCTGACCCGCACGTCTGGCTTGACCCTCTGCTGGCCCTGAAGCAGGCGGAGCGCATTCTCGAGTCGTTTGTGGCGGCGGACCCGGACAGCGAGCAGTATTACCGCGCAAACTTTGCCGTGCTTAAAGGACAATTTGAGCAGCTTGATGCCGAGTACCGGGAGGCGCTGCAAGGCAAAGCGCGCGACAAGTTTATTGTGACCCATCTTTCCTTTGCCTATCTGGCTGAGCGTTACGGACTGAAGCAGGTCGGCATCGCCGGCCTTTCACCGCAGGCTGAGCCGACAGCGCGCGAATTGGCTGAGCTGGTGGAGCTTATCCGCGCGTATGGCATCCGCTATATTTTCCAGGAACCGCTGGTCAGCCCGCGCCTGGCGCAGATGCTGGCTGCGGAGACGGGAGCCGGTATCCTGGAGATCAACCCGCTGGAAGGGCTTTTGCCGGAAGAGATCTCCGCCGGCAAAGATTATTTCTCCGTGATGCGTGAAAATCTGGTTCAACTGTACAGAGCGCTTGAATAAAGGGGAACAGAGATGAGTCACCCTGTCCTGGAATTGGACAAGATTACTTTTTATTACGGCGACAGGTTGGTCCTGGATCAGGTCAGCCTGAGTGTTTGCTCCGGTGATTTTCTGGGCATCGTCGGGCCCAACGGCTCAGGAAAGAGCACGCTCCTTAAAATCATCGCCGGACTGCTTAAACCTGCCGCAGGCAGTGTTCGTATTTTCGGCGCGGCGCGGGAGAACTCGCGCCGGCAGACGCGTATCGGCTATGTGGCTCAGAATGTGACTTCGTTCAACCATGCTTTTCCCGCCACGGTCGGGGAGACTGTCATAGCCGGCCTGACCGGTTCTCTTGGGCTATTGCGCCGGCCAGGCCAGCGGGAAAAGCGCTTGGTTGAGGAGACTTTGGCCGGCGTCGGCCTGGCGGATCTGCGGGACAGGCTCGTCGGGGAGCTGTCAGGCGGGCAGCAGCAGCGTGTTTTTATCGCCCGCGCCCTGGTGGCTGAGCCCGCCCTGCTGTTACTTGACGAGCCAACTATAGGTGTTGATGTTGACGCCAAGGAAAAGTTTTACGGCCTGCTGGCCGCTTTACGCCGGGAGCATGACCTGACCCTGCTGATGGTCAGCCACGACCTGGGGGTGGTTGCACGCCTGGCCCAAAGTATCGCCTGCCTGAACAGTAAACTTTACTTCCATGGTCCGCCGGCAGAGTTTTGGACGGAAGACGTGCTTTGTCAGGCGTACGGCGCTGCCGTCCGTATCCTGCACCACGGGGACCACTGAAAGGGTGACCGGTTTGTTTGACTTTTGGCAGTATGCGTTTATGCAAAGAGCTTATCTTGCCGGCCTGGTTGTGGCGGTCCTCTGTCCGACTATCGGGATATATCTGGTGCTGCGACGGCTGTCTTTAATTGGTGAGATGTTTGCCCATGTTTCGCTGGCCGGTGTGGCGCTCGGCATCTTTGCCGGTGTTTACCCCCTGGCCACAGCCCTGGGGATTTCACTAGGCGCTGCCGCGGCCCTGGAGTCACTGCGGCGCACCTACCGTGTTTTTACCGACCTGGCTATCGCCATAATTATTTCTGCCGGGCTAAGCCTGGCAGTTGTGCTGATTGGCTTGAGCAGAGCTTTTAATATTGACCTGCACGCTTATCTGTTTGGCAGTGTCATTGCCATAAGTGCGCGGGACCTGTGGCTGGTGGCGGCGGTCGGCTTGCTGGTGCTGGGCTTTGCGTTGCTTTTCCGGAAAGAGCTGTTCTTTATTGCTTTTGATGAAGAAGCAGCCCGTTCCTCTGGGGTTGCCGTTGACCTGGTTAATTTATTGTTTATGGCGGCCACCGCTTTGACCATATCGGTCTCCATGCGTGTCGTGGGGATTTTGCTCGTTTCCTCGCTGATTACCGTCCCGGTGGCGGCTGCTCTGCAGGTGGGCAGGAGCTTCCGTTCCACCGCTCTTTTGGCGTACGTTTTTGCCGTGTTGTCAGTGTTGTGCGGGCTGTTTGTTTCCTACCATGCCAACTTGGCCCCGGGCGGCAGCATTGTGCTTACTGCCGTGGCATTGTTTGTGCTGGCTGCCGGCTACAGAAAGATTTTTAGCAGAGGAGGAAGGCTGTTTGCCAAAGGCCA
This sequence comes from Bacillota bacterium, assembly GCA_003456095.1. Classification (GTDB taxonomy): domain Bacteria; phylum Bacillota; class Dethiobacteria; order DTU022; family UBA8154; genus UBA8154. Next base: position 6,431 of record DMPF01000237.1, on the reverse strand, counting down.
TCTATCTTGATATCCTGAAAAAAAAGGGGTACAAACTGACATCTCAGCGGCAGAAGATTATTGAAGTGCTGCGACGCGTCGGCTGCCGGCTGACTGCCAGGGATATTCACCAAAGAATACGCGTGGAGCTGCCCGCTGTCAGCATGGACACCGTGTACCGCAACCTGCACCTGCTCTGTGATCTCGGGCTGCTCCACCAGATTCTATTGCCATCAGGTTCTGTTTATGAACTTGCTGCCGACCTTTGGCATCATCACCACCTTATTTGTGTTGATTGTGAAAAGGTCGTCTGTATTGAGTATTGCCCCGACCTGCAGGGTTACAGAGAACAAGCCGGCAGGCAGGGTTTCGACTTGATCGGGCACACCTTTGCCTTGCAGGGACGCTGTCCCGCTTGCCGGCAGGCGGGAAAAGTAAGCAGGTAGGGGCGGGTCTTTTGTGCGCGCCCGTCTTGAATATTCCGCAAAAGATCTTTTTAACAAGAAGCGCCCCGGCCCGGTTCTTGACGATCAGGCAAAGCTGATTGCTGAAAGCAAGCAACTTAAGCAGCAGCTGCATTATATATCATATGATTATCAGTGTTTATCACAATATTCACAGTTAAAGCCTGCTAAACTGCGCAGCGGCGGAGAAATCAGGCCTGGTGTCTGCCCGTTATGCGGCCATGACAAGGTCTGGCGCAATGGGTCCTTTAGCACCAGCCAAGGCATAACGCAGCGTTTTTGCTGTGCAAAGTGTAAGGCTAAAGTTTACCTTGTTAAAAAAACTCCATCAGCGTGAATCTGGTTATTAAAGAAGCCTGCCTGGTTGTTACGGAAGAACTAAGGACGCACAAATTAATAAAATGAGCAGAATTATTTTTGGGGCATGATAGTGTAATTCCACTCTCCGTGAAAATCATGCCTGACAATTTTAATATTTTTCATCTCTTCATCGGTTACCTTAATGCCTTTTTGATACTTATTCTTATCCAACTCGCAGTTTACTTTCAAGCCTTTATCGGTTGTTGTGGAGGCAATCAGGTTTACAATTACTTCATGGCTGACAAGAGGCCTGTCTCTCCAATGTAAGCTGATATACGAGAATAGGCGGTGTTCGATCTTGTTCCATTTGGAAGTTCTGGGCGGGAAGTGGCATACAGTAATGCTGGGGCCGGTTTCGTTAGCAAGCTTTTGCAGCTCCACTTTCCATAGCTTTACCCTTGAACCGTTACTGCCGCCGCCATCTGCCGTGATGAGTAGCTCTTTAGCATCCGGGTACGCCTGCTGTCCCATGGTATAATACCAGCGCCTTATGCTTTCTACCGCAAAGACTGAAGTATCGCTGTCTGTGCCGAGATTCACCCAACCGGTGTTACTGTTTAAGTCATAAACACCGTAAGGGGTTACTCTGCCGTGGTCTTCATCCTTAATCATAAAATCATGCACCCTTACTTTTTCAGGGTCACCTTGGGGACGATATTCTTTGCCGTTATTTTTGAAATCACTGACCAATTCTTTTTTCTTGGCCTCTACGGAGATGACCGGTTGATTCTTTTCCTGAAACAGTTCCACGGCGCAATTTGCTGGTAAGAACAGCGCCAAGAGGAAAGCCGGAAGCCAGCCCCATAGCCATCACAAACGAACCCTCTCCGGGGACGTTAAAAACGGGACGCATTACCGGTTCCAAAAGCACTCCCAGAAAATGTACCACACCAAGACCCATCAGCACCTAGGCGAAGATGAAAAAGGGCAGCAGGGCGGGGAAAACGATATGCCACCACACTGCCAAGCCGTTTAAAGAAGCATCAAAAGCCTCTTTAGGGTACTGAAACATGCCGATGGTAAGTAAAACGGCGATGAGGGCGGGCAGATAAAATAATAATATTTTTCTACGGAAACTGAATGGCAATAAAAGCAACAACAAAAAAAGGAGAGCGAGAAGAATAAGCATGAGAGTCATATTTTCAACCCCGGTCCATAAAATAAAAATTGCAGATCATCATTAGTATATTGTTCCGCAATACACAGTTAGACCACAGCGGAGATTATTTTCAAATTCCTTTCGCGAACCGTTACTTAAGGGAGAAATTATGGTTTATAATAATTAAGCAATTTAAGCAAAGGGAGTAGGGATTATTTGAAGAATATTATCCGTACAACCATTATTTTGATCCTTATAAGCATGGCCCTTGGTAATTTTGTACAAACGGGGTATTATTTAATCAGGCCCGGTTCTGCAGAAAGTCTGGGGGATCGGGTGCGGGTGGAAGGCAAGGCGCGAGCCGAAGAAGGGCAATTTTTTATGGTAACCGTAGCCCAACAGAAGGCTAATCTCTGGCATTTTCTTTATGCTGTCTTTAATCCTGTACTTGACCTGCGTCCTATATCCCATGTAATTCCACCGGGCATGTCCTTTGAGGAATATAATAGGATAATGCAGAGCTGGATGCAGGACAGCAAATACCTGGCCCAGGTTATTGCCCTGCAAAGAGCGGGCTATGAAGTTGTTATCGCCAGCGACGGCGTGGAGGTGAAGGATATTATTCCCGGCAGTCCGACGGAAGGGATATTAAAAGCAGGTGATATAATCAAGGCGGTGGAAAGTGAAGATGTTTACCTTGCGGAAGAAGTTGTAAACATGATTCAGGCCAAAGAGATCGGACAATCTGTAACCCTGATGATTCAACGGGGTGAAGCGTTGATGGATGTTGCGGTGAATACCACATCACATTTGGAGCAACCGGAGAAAGCGGCTCTGCGTATTTATGTAAGCACATTGAACTGGCAGCCGCTCTTACCAGTGGCAATCGATATTGAAACGGGGCCGGTGGTCGGCCCTTCCGCCGGAGTTATGTTTGTTTTAGAGATACTGGATCGGCTTGTTCCGGAAAATCTAACCGGAGGGAAGACCATTGCCGGTACCGGAACGATTAATCTGGAAGGAAACATTGGCGGTATTGGCGGGGTAAAACAAAAAGTAGTGACCGCTGAACAGATGGGGATAGAATATTTTCTGGCTCCGGAAGAAAATTATGAGGAAGCATTGCGCGCTGCCCAGCAGATCGAAATCATCTCCGTCCGCAATCTGGATGAAGTGCTTGCATTTTTGCAGCAGTAATCAGGAGTTTTGACAAAGGGTACAATATGCGGTAAAATCGTACTTAAGAAAATATTATGAGTAAACCGGGCAGCCGCGGAGGTGCTGATGCCTTCGAGGAAAGTCCGAGCTTCGCAGGGCAGGGTGCTGGGTAATACCCAGTGGGGGCGACCTTAAGGAAAGTGCCACAGAAATAAACCGCCTCTTGTTGGATGTTGGATGTTAGAGGTTAGAAGTTGGATGAACCAGGTTTTTTAGTAAACAGGTTTTTTCTAACCTCCAGCTTCCAGCATCCAATAAGGGCAAGGATGCAACGGTGCGGTAAGAGCGCACCAGCAGCCGGGTGACCGGCTGGCTAGGTAAACCCCACCCGAAGCAAGACTGAATAGGAGGGAGATGAAGTTGCCCGCTGAATCCCTCGGGTATAAGTCGCTGGAGGTGCCAGGCAACTGGTATCCAAGATAGATGGCTGCTGCTCCGGCAAGGAGATACAGAACTCGGCTTACAGGTTTGCTCATAATATTATAATAAGTATAACACCGTACTTATGTTGCGGTGTTTTTACTTAAACCTTTATATGGGAAACTCTTTCGTTAATTCCTAACCCCAAGTTCCTCCGGAAGCGTTGTTGTATGCCACCACCGGGTCGTGGCCAACTTGGTCTGCGGGTTAATGAGCCTGGCCAGTACCATGGCCTCCACCAAATCCCGCTCCCGGCACGGCTTAGCGCAGATTAACTCCGCTAAGCCGAGGTCCTGAGCCATCTTTCTTGCCGCCGCCACATGTCCGTGCGCACTGGACCGCGTGATCTCGATGGCTTCTTCGAGGGGAACAAAAGTGCGCCCCTTAAGGCTTTCGCGGATAATTTCCCGCGTCTCATCGGGCAACGGAGTAAGGTTAGCAAGGGTTTGTTGTTTCACCTTGCCGTCTTCGCGGTAACTTCTGCGGAGCAAGTAAGTATGGTAAACCTGTTCCTTGTATTTACGCTTAATGTCCGCTACGCAGAGACCTTTCTGGTTCTTTTTCATACCTAAATAATAACGTAAAACTGAGTGTTTGTCAAGGGTTAATTTAATATTTACTGTCTACTATTTTGATCGGTTATTACCAATTTGCCCAGTGTTCATGGGACTCTCGGGGAAAAACCCTGGGAACTTCGGGTTAACTGTTACAATACAGCAAACAAACCGTCCCCGTGCCGGGTCTTACAGGTGTTTGATGATATCCTGGCGGGTGACGATACCGAGGAGTTTATTGTCTTTGTCCACAACGGGGACGCGGTTGATGCCTTTTGCCGACATCATGGTGGCAATTTGCTCCAGTGTGGCTTCTTCGCCTACCATGTAAACCTTATGGGTCATGAGCTCCCCAACGCTCAGGGCGATCGTCTTTTTTAGTTCCTCAAAAAAACGTTTCTGGCTTTCCAGGAAAATGACACCTCCGAGAATTTCACTGAAAGCAGGGGCTTTTACTTCTTTCGCGCGAAGGACCAGGTCACCTTCGCTGATCATCCCTACCACGCGGTTTTCCTCATCCACCACCGGCAGGCCGCTGATCTTGTGTTCCAGAAGCAACCTTGCCGCCTTTTCTACCTCGTCGCCGGGTCTTACGCTGACTACTTTTTTCGTCATAATCTGGCTGGCGCGTTTTTTCATTTTTTTCACCCTTTCCGCTTCAACGCTATGTATTGCTTTGTTAATCAAAGGCAATCCTGCACCCCTTTTGAAGGCTAAAGAGTTTCCCGGTTAAAAATCCCGCAGGGGCATAAATGTACCGGGTTGGCGCGGAGCCAGGCCGTCCAGCTGCCTTAAAGCATCGGGGAAGAAAGAAAGAATATCTCCGGCAGTATTGCCCCGGTGGCCCCGTTCAACCACCAGAAGGTCTGCGGCAAGGTCATGCAGGTAAACACCGGCGATGGCCGCGTCCTCTGCCGGCAAACCCTGGGCCAGTAAGGCAGCGATCAGCCCTGTGAGCAGATCCCCGCTCCCGGCGGTCGCCAATGCGGCATTGCCCGTAGGGTTGACATAAAGCTCGCCCGTGGGAAGCCCTACTGCCGTATTGGCACCTTTGAGCACGAGCACACAACCCCACTGCTGGGCATGCCTGGCGGCAAGTTCCCACCTGTTGCCCTGCACCTCACCCACATCTATTCCCAGTAGCTGGGACATCTCGCCGGGATGGGGTGTCAACACAAGGGGTGGTTTTTTGCCGGATCTTAGAGAAGGTTTGCGCGCAAGGGCGCTCAGCCCGCCGGCATCAATGACAAGGGGAAGATTGAGTTCTTCCAGGATCTGCCGCAGCAGCAGCAGTGCAGCAGGGCCCGGGTCCATGCCAGGTCCTACAGCCATGGCTTGGCAATAGCGGGCTTCTTCCCGGATACGGGGAAAAGCGTCGGCATCCAGGTTGCCTTTTCCATCACCGGGCAACTCACGCACAATTACTTCTTTTAGTTTTGCTTCCAGTACCGCTCGCAGTTCCGGTGCGGCACCAAGGTAAACCAGACCGGCACCGCCCCGCAGAGCCGCTTCAGCCGCCAGGATAGCCGCCCCGCTCATACCCAGTGCGCCGGCCAGCAGCAGCAGGCGCCCGTAGGTCCCTTTATGGCTCTGAGGGAAGCGCACGGGTAGACGGGCCCGCACACACGATCCCGTAATCAGGTTTTCCTGTATGGCAGGGTCGGCAGTGAGCTGTGCCGGAATGCCGATCTCCGCTACCACCACCCGGCCCGCACAGGCGGCACCCGGATAAAGGAGCAACCCCCGTTTCGGCAGGGCAAAGGTAACGGTGTGCTGCGCTTTGACAGCAGTACCCATAATCTTCCCGCTGTCCGCGCAGACGCCGGAAGGTATATCCACGGCAAGGACAGGGGCGCGGCTTTCGTTGATCGCCCCAATCAGGGCGGCAAAGAGCCCGCTCACCTCTTTTTTGAGCCCCGTACCCAGTAAGGCGTCTACGATAATATCTTCTTCTCCCAGCTCTTTGAGCATTTCATGCGGGTTGTTTTCTGTGACCTGAGACACAGGATAACCCTGTTTGAGCAGGATTTCATAGTTAACCGCGGCATCACCCCGGTATGCGGAGAGAGGGCCCATCGCAAAAACAGCAGGCCTGTAACCAAGACGGGCAAGGTGACGGGCGATCACAAAACCGTCGCCCCCATTGTTGCCCCTGCCGCAGCAGATAAGGACCCGGCCACGCCATGGCCCGGCGCGTAAACCCTCTATGTAGCGCACCACCTGCAGACCGGCATTTTCCATCAGAATAAGCCCGGGAATGGCAAAGCGGTCCATAGCCTCCCGGTCAAGGTCGGCCATCCTTGCTCCCGATACTATTTTCATAATTTCACTCCGCTC
>DMPF01000151.1 GCA_003456095.1 Bacillota bacterium | reverse complement strand
GGCTTTTTTAGAGGTCTTCGGCAGTACGCTGAAGGGATGCATCACTGGATTTGACTGACTGGTGTTTAAAGTAGAGCTCCGCCCGCTTTTGTTCGCAGCTTTGATATTGAAAAGAAAGAAAGATAATAATCGCAATGCCGGAATTAATCAAAAAATATTTGTTGATCGGTCTTGGAAGTCTCTTTCTTTTTTTAGGAGTTGTGGGGATATTCATACCTGTATTGCCCACAACCCCATTTCTGCTGCTATCGGCTTGGTGTTATCTGCGCAGTTCCGATAGATTGTATCAATGGCTAATCCATCATAAGATCTTTGGTTTCTATATATACAATTACATTATGTACAGATCCGTTTTGTTGAGCACAAAGATATTCGCCCTAGTTTTTTTGTGGTTTACCCTTATTTTCTCCATATTTCTTGTGGATGACTGGCGTTTAAGAGTATTTCTGATTCTTGTCGGAATCGGCGTGAGTATTCACCTTTATATCCTCAAAACTCTAAAAAAGGACCAGCTGCTTAAGTTATCGGCCTCGTCAAAGCAGAAAAGATCATACAAACTCTAAAGAGAGTGGTATTCCTGGATAGGCTTAATGAGCATCTGCTTCTTTGCCAACATTTCTATCGCCGTCACAATCGCCTCCGCTCCAGCCATGGTTGTGGTGAATGATATGCGGTATTGGAGTGCTGCTCTGCGGATGGAAAAAGAATCCCGCTGAGCCTGCGCCCCTGCAGCAGTATTAATTACAAAATCCACTTTCCTGTTCTTAATCGCATCTACCACGTGCGGTCTGCCTTCAGTTACTTTGTTTATTTCCTGTGCTGACAAGCCCTGCTCCCGCAAATATTTGGCCGTCCCTTTGGTAGCCATGATTTTAAAGCCATGGCGCAACAGCCTTGTCGCAATACCGGCGGCTTTTTCTTTGTCTTTGTCTTTAACGCTGATAAAAACCGTACCGGAAAGCGGTATCCTGTTGTGGCTGGCTGCCTGCGCTTTGGCATAGGCCAGGCCGAAATCTTCGTCTATCCCCATTACTTCCCCTGTTGATTTCATCTCCGGTCCCAGTATCACATCAACTCCCGGAAACTTATTGAAGGGGAAAACCGCTTCTTTAACAGCCACGTGCGGCAGCGTCACTTCCCCAACCAGGCCGAGTTCAGCCAATTTGTGCCCCAATAGCGCTTTGGTAGCCAGTTTGACAAAAGGTATGCCGGTCACTTTGCTGACAAAGGGGATAGTGCGGGAAGCACGGGGATTGACCTCCAGGATGTAGACGGTATCGTTTTTGACGGCGTACTGGGCGTTCATTAGTCCCTGCACACCGAGCTCCGCCGCCAGCGCTTTTGTCTGCGACTTGATCTCCTCCAGTACGGCGCTGCTTAAGGTGTGGGGCGGAAGCGTGCAGGCCGAATCGCCGGAATGAATACCGGCTTCTTCAATATGCTCCATGATCCCGGCAATTACCGTATCGGTGCCGTCTGAGAGAGCATCAACATCAACCTCCACGGCATCCTCCAGGTATTCGTCAATCAGTACCGGATGTTCAGGAGACGCCTGCAAAGCCCGCCGCATGTAATCCCGCAGGCCTGCGTCATCATAAACAATCTCCATCGCTCGGCCGCCGAGCACGTAGGATGGCCGCACAATCACCGGATAGCCGACGTTTCTGACGGCTGACAGCGCTTCATCCACGGAAGTGGCCGTAACGCTTTCCGGTTGGCGCAGATTCAGCTTGTGCAGCATCTCTTTAAAACGTCTCCTGTCCTCCGAGCGGTCAATGGCGTCGGGGGAAGTGCCGGGAATGCTGACCCCCGCCTGCCATAAAGCAGCGGCCAGCTTCAGTGGAGTCTGCCCGCCAAACTGCAAAATCACGCCCGCGGGTTTCTCCAGCTCCACAATGTTCAGCACATCTTCCGCGGTAAGGGGTTCAAAATAGAGCCTGTCGGCCGTATCATAATCCGTGCTTACAGTTTCCGGATTGCAATTGATCATAATAGCTTCGTAACCCAGTTCCTGGCAGGCAAATACGGCGTGTACACAACAATAGTCAAATTCAATCCCCTGACCGATTCTGTTGGGTCCGGAGCCAAGGATAATGATTTTGGGGCGCCCTGAATCGGCAGCCTCGCATTGTGCTTCGGCATTCTTTTTTCCGGCCGGGAGATACGGCCTTTCATAGCTGGAATAAAAATATGGTGTGTAAGCCTTAAATTCCCCCGCGCAGGTATCCACCATTTTATAGACCGGCAGGATACCAAGTTTCTTACGCCGGCTGCGGACTTTCTCCTCCCTTATGCCGAGGAGCTCCCCGATGCGCCGGTCGGAAAAGCCGTATTCCTTGGCCGCGCGCAACAGCTCAGCCGGAAGCAGCTCCGTTTCTCCGCCTGTTTGAGCAGCATGGTTTTCAATTTCCCCTTCCAGGGAGACCATCTGCCAAATGTTGTGCAGAAACCAGGGGTCCACGCCGCTCAGCCCGCTGACCTCTCCGACAGAGAGGCCCCGCCTGAACGCCTCCGCGATATACCAGAATCTTTCGCTGCCGGGAATGACCAGCGCTTTGCGCAGTTCCACCAAATCCCCATCCTTGCGTTCCAGGCCATAATTTCCTTTTTCCAGGCTTCTGATCGCTTTGCTTAACGCTTCTTTAAAGGTGCGTCCAATCGACATCGCTTCACCCACCGACTTCATCTGCGTCATTAAGGTTGCGTCGGCTTCCGGAAATTTTTCAAAGGCAAAGCGCGGGAATTTTACCACCACATAATCGATTGCCGGCTCAAAGGAAGCCGGCGTCTCCCTGGTTATATCGTTGCGTATTTCATCCAGGGTCAGGCCAACAGAGAGCTTGGCCGCAATTTTGGCGATGGGGAAACCGGTCGCCTTGGAAGCAAGTGCCGAGCTCCGGGACACTCTGGGGTTCATTTCAATCACCACCATCCGGCCGTTTGCCGGATTTACGGCAAACTGGACATTGGCTCCGCCGGTTTCCACGCCGATTTCACGCATGATGGCAATAGCTGCGTCTCTCAAGCGCTGATATTCCTTATCCGTCAGTGTTTGCGCCGGCGCCACGGTGATGCTGTCGCCGGTGTGAATGCCCATAGCATCAAAATTTTCAATGGGGCAAACCACCAGCGCGTTATCCATCCTGTCCCGCATCAGTTCCAGTTCATATTCCTTCCAGCCCAGAACCGACTCTTCCACCAGCACCTGATGGGTCATGCTAAGATCAAGACCATTTTCCAGGATGGTCCTGAATTCGTCAATATTATAAGCGATGCCGCTCCCTGTGCCTCCCAAGGTAAAAGCCGGCCGCAGTATAGCCGGAAAACCGATCTCATTGATAATCTCCAGCCCCCCAGCCAAAGAGTTGACGGCAATACTTTTGGGAACCTCCAGGCCAATTTTAAGCATCGCTTCTTTGAACAGTTCCCGGTCTTCCGCCTTTTTAATCGTTTCCAGGCGGGCGCCGATCAGCTCTACGCCAAACCTGGCCAAAACTCCTTTTTCAGCCAGTTCCACCGCCAAGTTGAGCCCCGTCTGCCCGCCGATATTCGGCAGCAGCGCATCGGGCCTTTCCCGCTCGATAATTCTCTCCAACATTTCCGCATTAAGCGGTTCAATATAAACCGCGTCTGCCGTTTCCGGATCAGTCATGATTGTGGCCGGGTTGGAGTTGACCAGAACAACTTTGTAGCCTTCCTCGCGCAACGCTTTGCAGGCCTGCGTGCCGGAATAGTCAAATTCGCACGCCTGACCGATAATGATCGGTCCGGAGCCGATCACCAGTATTTTTTGCAGATCAGTTCTTTTTGGCATTACCACCGGCCCCCGATCATTTCGCGGAAACGGCGGAAAATATGCGTTGCGTCGTTTGGTCCCGGACCGGCTTCCGGATGGTGCTGCACGGAAAAGACCGGAAGCTCAGCGTGGCGCATCCCTTCCTCCGTCCCATCATACAGGTTTTTATGTGTCAGCCGCACCTGCCCCCGCAGACTGCCAATATCCACACAGTAGTTGTGGTTTTGCGCCGTAATCTCCACCCGGCCCGTTTCCAGGTCCAGCACCGGATGGTTTCCACCATGATGACCGAATTTCAGCTTGTATGTCCGCCCACCCATGGCAAGGCCCAATATCTGGTGACCGAGGCAAATGCCAAGCAGCGGCTTTTTGCCAAGCAGTTTCTTCGTGTTTTTAATGGCATAAGTCACCGTTTCCGGATCGCCCGGGCCATTGCTCAGGAGCACGCCGGCACAATCCATCTTTAGCACTTTCTCCGCCGATGTGGCGGCCGGCACCACCGTCACGGCAAAGCCGGCCGCCACCAGACGGCGCAAAATGCTGTTTTTGACCCCGAAGTCATAAACCACAATCTGATACGGCGCTGCTGCCTGCTCGGCCGGCCTGCACCACGGGCCGCAGTCTTGCTGCCAGTGGTAAGGGTCAGCCACCGTAACCTTCTGCACCAGATCAACTGCCGCCATTCCCGGATGGGCCCGCACCTTTGCCAGTAAACCGGGGAGATCAAAGTCAGTCGTGGAAATAATCCCCATTTGAGAGCCTTCATTGCGCAGGTGTATGGTCAGCGCCCTGGTATCTATCCCCTCGATGCCGATAATTCCTTGTTCTTTCAGGTAATTTCCAAGCGGCATAGCAGCCACGCCGCCTGTGCCGGCACGCCAATTGCTGGGAAAGTCAAGGTATTCCTTGACGATCAGACCTTCCGCTTTGACCGTGCCGGCAGATTCCACATCCTCGCCGTTAACACCATAATTGCCGATCTGCGGATAGGTCATGGCCACAATTTGTCCCTTATAGGAAGGGTCCGTCAAAATCTCCTGGTAGCCGCACATGGAGGTGTTGAAAACCACCTCGCCAATGCTTTCTCCCGCCGCGCCAAAATTTTTCCCCTCAAAAACGGTCCCGTCAGCCAGGACCAGCAAAGCTCTGCTCATTTTTGCCTTACTCCTTTGTTTTTAACTTTACCACATGTAGAAAAGATATCTTCCCGGAGGCGCCGGCGCCACCGGTGCCTCCGGTGCCAATTTCAGAATGTGCCGAGGTAACGTTCCACTTCCCAAGGATGGACACAGGTGCGGTAATCGTTCCATTCAATCATTTTCGCCGTCTTAAAACGATCCCAGACATGTTCCCCCAGCGCCTCCAGGATTACGGGGTTCTTCTCCAGTTCGCGCAGAGCTTCCTCCAGGCTGGCGGGCAGGCTGAAGATGTTACGTTTGGCCCGCTCCTCCGGTGTCATGGCATAGATGTTGCGGTCCTCCGGATCGGGGGGGGTAAGGCCGCGCCTCATACCGTCAAGGCCCGCTTTCAACATTACCGCTAGGGCAAGGTAGGGATTGCAGGATGGATCAGGGCTGCGCAACTCCACGCGGGTGCCAAGACCGCGGCGTGATGGTATGCGAATCAGGGGACTGCGATTACGCTGTGACCAGGCGATATAGACGGGCGCCTCATACCCAGGAACCAACCGCTTATAGGAATTGACGGTTGGATTGGTTATGGCAGTAAAGGCCGGGGCATGTTCCAGCAGCCCGGCAATAAAGCTGATGGCTTCCTTGCTCAGTTCATAACGCCCCTTTGGATCGTAGAAAATGTTCTCATCTCCCCGGAAAAGGGAAATATGGGTATGCATTCCCGAGCCATTAATGCCATAGATAGGCTTGGGCATAAAGCTGGCATGCAGGCCGTGCCGCTGCGCTACCGTGCGCACGACAAAACGGAAGGTCATGAGGCTGTCCGCCGTAGAGAGGGCGTCGCTGTATTTAAAATCGATCTCATGCTGGCCCGGCGCCACCTCGTGGTGCGAAGCCTCTATTTCGAAGCCCATTTCTGTTAGCGTCAGCACCATGTCGCGGCGGGCGCTTTCCCCCAGGTCAGCTGGTGTCAAGTCAAAGTACCCGGCCTGATCATGGGTTGTTAAGGTAGGTTTGCCGTCGGCGTCCGTATGGAAAAGGAAGAATTCGGCTTCCGGCCC
>DMPF01000020.1 GCA_003456095.1 Bacillota bacterium | reverse complement strand
TGGTTTTTTCCTCTTACCCGTTCACCAACTGAACTTCAAGGAGGTCAATATTGTTAATGAAGAAAAAAGTGTTGAGCATGTTATTGGTAGTATTGCTGCTGCTGCCGGTCATAAGCATGATCGGTTGCGCCCCTCAGGCGGCACCGGCTGCTGATACCCCTGCGGCGCCTGTTGCACCGGTAAAAGGCGATCCCATCGTCATTGCCGTTCCCACGGCTCTTGGCTCCATTGAAGGGCGTGATGGATTCAGGGCAATAATGATGGCCGCAGAAGAAATCAACGATGCCGGGGGTGTTTCCGTGGGCGGGGAACAAAGACCCTTCGAGGTCGTTTCCATCGATACAAGGGAGCATGAACCGGGAATACCGGTGCATGACGCCCTAGCCGCGTTGGAACGGATCATCCTAACGGAAGAACCCCATGCCATACTGTTTGGTGCCTTCCGTTCCGAAGTACTGCTGGCTTCCATGGATATCATTGCTGAGCATAGGATTCCCTATATTGCCACAACGGCCATGACCCCGGAGATGGAGAGGAAAATTGCGGAGAATTATGACAAATACAAATACATTTTCCGCATGTGCCTGAATGCCCCCTATTTTGTACAATACCTCTCCCAGCTCATGGGTCATTTAGGGGAACAATTCGGTTTTAACAAGGCGTACATCTTGGCCCAGGACGTGCTTTGGGCCAGGGGCACGGGCGCAGGCCTGGAAAAGTTCTTTAAAGAGAACGGCTGGGAGGTTGTGGGCTTTGACACCTACCCCACCGGTGCGGCAGACTTTTCCTCCTCCCTGACCAAGGCAAAAATAGGCGGTGCCCAGGTAGTCGTGCCCATTTTTGATATGCCCCAGTCAGGAATCCTGGTAAAACAGGCCCGTGACATGGAAGTGCCGGCGTTGGTGGCTGGCTTTATCAGCCCGGCAGCGCCGGAAAATGCATGGGAAGTCTTTGATGGCGAACTGGACGGTCTGATCAACTTTATCTTCGAAATCGGGCCCCTGCCAGTGGAAGCCGTGCCAGAATCGATGGAGTTCAACAGGAGATTTGGAGAAAAATTTGGGGAAGACGCCCGTCTGTCCCTGGCCGGCCATGCACCCGGCCCCTCATACGACTCCGTATACGTGCTGAAAGAAGCGATCGAACGTGCCGGCAGCCTTGATGCCGATGCCATAGTCGAGGAGCTGAAAAAGACAGATCATAATGGTGTTATCGGCAGGATCAGATTCAACGAAAACCACCAGGTCATTTACGGGCTGGATCCTGCAGAAGCGGCATTAGGAGCCGCCTTCCAGTGGCGCGCACCGGGTGTACGGGTGCCAATCTTCCCCGAGTTGATTGCCGAAGACACCATCCAGCTTCCGCCGTATATGTAAGATAACCTAATTCAGTTATCCAAAAAGTGGGGGGACCTGCTAGCGGTTCCCCCACAAAAAAATTTGCATAAGGAGGGTGGGCGGAGTTATTATGTTACTTGAATCAATGTTGGTATTCGGCTTGGTTAACAGTGCGATTCTGATGCTAATGTCCTTTGGATTCAGCCTCACTTTCGGTTTAAGCGGGGTGGCAAATTTTGCTCACGGCGGCATCTACCTTTTGGCCGGCTATCTCGCCTTTTTCCTGCTGAGAACATTGGGACTGCCATATTTACTGGCCGTGATCATCACGGTTATTGTAACGGCGCTCCTGGGAGCGGCCATCTACAGGCTGGTGGTTATCCGCGTGCGGGGCATTGCTTTAAATGAGGTTATCGCCACTTTCGCTATCGGCATCAGCATCCTGGAGCTTTTTCGCTGGCTTGGTTTTATTACCTATGAGTTTTCCCTGCCTTGCATTGTGGATGGCCGTTTAACCCTGTTTCAGACCACCCTGGATTATCAGCGTATACTCATCATCGTGGTGGCTTTTCTGATGGCAGTTTTTCTCTGGGCTTTAACCCACAAAACACGCATTGGTCTGGCGCTGCTTGGCATGGCTCAGAATGAATATACCGCCCTTTCCGTGGGGATCGACTCAGACTGGGCAGCCACCTACAGCTTTGCTTTGGGCGGTGCTTTTGCCGCCATTGCCGCGCTAATGATCTTGCCCTTGGGCATTATTAACATAAATATCGGATACGAAGTGCTGCTGATTGCCCTCGCGGTAACAGTGCTGGGAGGCTTGGAAAGTACTAAGGGGTTGATCCTGGGCTGTATTATTCTAGGTTACGCCCAGGTTATTACCAGCACCCTTATTGCACCACACTGGAAGGAAGCCGTTTATCTGGCAGCAATACTCATTGTCCTCGCTGTCAAACCGTCAGGTCTGCTCGGCAAATTCAAGGAACTAGAAGAGAGGGTATGAGCATGAAAGCAGGACATAGAAAAGAAAGAATCGACCGGGGTATTAAAGTCAGAGCTGATGAAATATTTGCTATCTCCTCCTACCGGGAGATCCTCTACCTGATGGGTCCACGCCTGCTCGCCATCATGGGGCTGCTGCTGTTTCCCCTTTTCAGGGACGTTACGGGGGCGTACTGGCAGACCGTTGGATTTATTGCCTGTATCATTGCCCTGCTTGCGCTGAGTTGGAATTTTCTGTTTTCCGTCGGCCTAGTGTCACTGGGACAGGCTTTTTTCTTTGGTGTCGGCGCTTATTTTACCGGTTATTTCAACCACTTCTTAGGCTTGGGGCCTCTTTTCTCCATTCCCCTGGCCACGGTATGCGGCGCAGTTTTATGCACGATCGTGATCTTCCCAGTGCTACGCTTGCGGGGCATCTACTTTGCCCTCATTACCTTTGCCCTGCCTCTCTTTCTCATGCGTATCATTGAGGCTACGGGCTACCTGGGCGGCACGGAAGGGATCAGCGGGCTGCAGCGCTTACCGGGCCTCACCTTCAGCGTTTATGTTTCCGTTGTAGTTGTGCTGGCTGTTACTTTTATCTATCTAAGGTTTTTTGATACTGATTACGGCCTAGTGCTGCGGGCCATCCATGATAACGATATGTCGGTGCTGGCCGGGGGCTTGAGTGTACAATGGTACAAGGCACAGGCCGTTTTTATCGCCGCCCTGCCCGCAACCTTTGCCGGCGCCCTCATGACCCACCATTACCGTATCGTGGGCATGCCGGCTTTTGCCATGGAGTACTCCATTTTGCCCCTTACCGCTGCTGTTGTGGGGGGGACCGGCACTTTCGCCGGGGGTGTGCTGGGAGCATTCATCCTTGTCCCCTTTTCCGAGATGCTCCGCGCTTTCGGGACACTGAGGATCGTCATGTACAGCGCTTTGCTGCTTCTGTTCGTGGTCGGCTTGCCTGAAGGAATTTACCGTTTTGCCCAGAGAAAGTATTTCCAATTTGAAAGAATCGTTCCATTGGAGGAAGAAAAACAATGAACAAAAAGGAGCTACTGAAAGTAACAGGCCTTTGCAAAAACTTTGGCGGGGTTAAAGCTGTGGATAACGTGAGCTTTACCCTCTACGAAGGAGAAAGCATCGGGGTCATCGGTCCCAACGGTTCGGGGAAAAGCACACTTATCAACCTGATTACGGGGTTTCTTAAGCCCGACAGCGGCACTGTCCTTTACAAGGGCAAAAACATTACCGGCATTGCACCGTATAAGGCGGTAAACATCGGAATTGCTCGCAGTTTTCAGATGGTCCGTCCCTTTTATAACATGGAGGCATACAAGAACCTTATTGTTCCCCTCTACTCACCGCGGGTAAAAAAACAGCTCAAGGGCGGAAGCTACGGTGACCGGGATGAGGTTGCCATCCAGCTTCTTGAGGATGTGGGTTTTGAGCGGGAATCCCAGATCCCTTATAAAATGACAGGATCTTTGCCCCACGGTTATCTTAAACGGCTGGAACTGGCCCGTGTCCTCTCCCTGGAGCCGGACCTGGTCGTTTTGGACGAACTTTTTTCCGGCATGAGCATGTCGGAGGTGGCCAGCACCGTACCCATCCTGGAACGGATCCTCAAGGAAGGACGGAATATGATCATGATCGAACACCGCATCCGGGAACTGTTCCGTATCGTAAACAAGATCATCTGTCTGAATTTCGGCAAAAAAATTGCTGAAGGAACGCCTGTGGAAGTTATGCAAATGAAAGAAGTCAAAGAGGCGTACCTGGGAAGTGAGGCAGATTCCATTGCTTGATATAAAAAGTTTAATGGTCTTCTACGAAAACGCACTAGCGGTAAACAATTTGAACCTGGATGTGCGAAAAGGTGAGATCGTGGGCGTATTTGGCTCCAACAGTGCCGGCAAGACCACTCTTATAAACACAATAGCCGGCCTGACCCTCCATCTAAAGTGGCGGGAACAGCGTAAGGGCGGACAGCGTATCACGATCGTGGGCGCACAGCTCTTTGAGGATGAGGATATCGGCAAATTGAGCCCCAGTGAACGAGTCAAGAAAGGCATCGTTCTCTGCCGGGAACGGCACCCTGTCTTTCGCGATCTGGCTGTGGAGGAAAATCTCAGGCTTGGCGGTTTCCTGATCAAAAACCAGGCTAAAGTCAAAAAATCCATTGATCTTGTTTACAGCATCTTTCCTCCCCTGACCAAGCTGAAAACAAGAAAAGCGGGACTCTGCAGCGGCGGTGAGCAGGAGATGATCGCCATCGGTATGGCTCTGGTGGCCCGCCCTAAGTTGTTGCTGCTGGATGAACCACTCCTGGGCCTAAGCCCGGCAATGCAGGCTATCGTGGTGCAGGCCCTCAAGGATATCCGTAAACTTGAAGTAACCGTGCTGCTGACAGAGCAGTACGCCCGGCCGATTATGCCCCATATTGACCGTGGCTTTATTATTGAAAACGGGACCCTAATCATGAGCGGTACCCAGGAAGAACTTATGGATAACCCGGAAGTTATATCCGCCTATTTCGGCATGTAAAGCCGGTCTCCAGCGGAAAACCGGCACCAATTTATTTCAGGGTGAAAAGGAAGGAGGAATTGTTCTTGGCTGACCGGGCTTATTCAACAATACACGATGCTTTTAAACAAACAGCAGCGCGGTTTAAGAATAAAACTGCCCTTATTTACCTGGGGGAAAAACTCACCTACGGTGAAGTGAATGAACTCGTGGAGCAGTTGGGGCAGGCTCTTTACAACTTGGGGATCCGCAAAGGGGACCGGGTGATGCTCTACCTCCCCCACGTTCCACAGTGGGTAACCATCTGGCTCGCCGTGCAGCGCATTGGGGCTATCGCTGTCCCCGTTACTCACTTCTACGGGCACCTGGAGGTAAAATATATCGCCAGCGACAG
>DMPF01000016.1 GCA_003456095.1 Bacillota bacterium | reverse complement strand
AGCTTTCACGTTTACGGTAAGCCTGCTCCATTTCTTCCTGAGCGACGCTGTAGGAAGGAAAATCTTTAAGCACAAAAAACTCGTCGTTATGAAAAAGCAGTGCTTCATGGATGGTATTAAATTCCCGCGCGCCGCCAGGCAAAAAGCCGTTCACCAGCTGGTCAAGCACAGACTGCAGGCGAACATCACAATTGCACTGCTCCACAGCATTATATCCGCCGTAACTGTAATAACCCATCACTTCGCTGGGGGTGAGCCCGAAAATAAACATGTTGTCACGGCCCACTTCCTCGAGGATCTCAATATTGGCCCCATCCAGCGTTCCTATGGTAACTGCTCCGTTCATCATGAATTTCATGTTGCCCGTGCCCGATGCTTCCTTGGTCGCCGTGGAAATCTGCTCGCTCACGTCGGCGGCAGGAATAATTGTTTCCGCCAGGGAAACGCGGTAGTTCTCCAGATAAACCACCCTGATCCTGTCCTTCACCAGCGGATCGGCATTGATGCGGGAGGCCACGGTGGAGATCAGTTTGATCGTCCTTTTAGCGAGGTGGTAGCCCGGCGCCGCCTTGCCGCTGAGGATAAAGGTCCGGGGATGGATATCCAGTCCGGGGTTCGCAAGCAGGCGATTATATAGATCCATGATGTGCAGAACATTTAAAATTTGCCGTTTGTAGGCGTGGATACGTTTGACCTGAACCTGAAAGATGGACGATTCGTCCACCTTAACCTGGCCGGTATTCCGGATCATGCGGGCCAGTTCCCGTTTATTATTCATTTTAATGCGGCCAATCTCTTCCTGAAAAGATGGGTCATCGGCATATTGCTCCAGGTCGATTAGCCGCTGTGGATCACGTACCCAGGCGGGGCCAATGGTTTCAGTAATCAGTCCGGCCAGTGCGGGATTGGCGAGCAGCAGCCAGCGCCGGTGCGTGATGCCGTTGGTCTTGTTGTTGAATTTGTGCGGAAAGACCGCATAAAAATTTTTCATCTCCCGCTTTTTCAGGATGTCCGTGTGCACTTTTGCCACCCCGTTCACACTGTAACTTCCCACAATGGCCAGGTGGGACATCTTTACCCGTCCGTCAGCGATAATGGCCATATTGGCAATATGGTCCCACTGACCGGGATATTTCCGCCAGAGATCGCTGCTAAAACGTTCATTCAGCTCCTCAATGATCATGAAAATTCTGGGCAAAAGATGCCGCAGCATCTCCACGGGCCAGGTCTCCAGCGCTTCCGCCATGGTGGTATGGTTGGTATAGGAGATGGTCTGGCTGGTAAGCGTGAAGGCTTCATCCCAGCCCAAGCCCGCTTCGTCCATCAACAGGCGCATCAGCTCCGCCACGGCCAGCGCCGGGTGGGTGTCATTTATATGCACAGCCACCTTTCTGGCCAGCTCAGTAATGGGCCAGCCCCTTTTTTTCAGACGGCGGATAATGCTCTGTAACCCGGCGGAAACAAAGAAATATTCCTGCTTGAGGCGCAGCAAACGCCCTTCGTGATGGGTGTCGTCTGGATAGAGAAACTGGGAAATGGATTCGGTGGCATATTTGTATTCCAGGATGCTTTGCTGGTTGGTATAGCCAAGCTTCAGGGCGTTAAAGCGCTCAAGGGCCTTCTCCGCACTCCAAAGACGCAAGTTATTGACCCTGTTATTGCGGTAACCGGTTATGGGAATATCGTAAGGCACGGCCAACACCACTTCGTAATCCTCGTGATGGAAGATCAGTTTCTGACCGTCATTTTCCACCCTGACTTGCCCGCCAAAGCGCACCTCCACTGCTTTTTCCGACTTGCGGATCTCCCACACGTTTCCTTCCTTAAGCCAGTACTCAGGCAGTTCAACCTGATAGCCGTCCACCACTTTCTGCTCAAAAAGGCCGTACTTATAGCGTATGCCGCAGCCGTGTCCGGGCAGGCCAAGGGCCGCCATGGAATCAAGAAAGCAGGCCGCAAGACGTCCCAGACCGCCGTTGCCCAGGCCGGCGTCCGCTTCCTGTGACTCAATCAAAGCCAGGTCAACACCAAGTTCCCTTAAACCCGCTTCGCAGATCTCCCGCAGCTCCAGGTTGAGCAGGTTGTTGCCCAGTAAGCGGCCCAGCAAAAATTCCAGGGAAAAATAATAAACTTCCCGCTCCTCCATCTCTTTGTAATGCCTGTTTGTGTCGATCCATTTTTTTGTCAGATATTCGCGAACCATTGTCCCCAGGGTGAGATACATATCCATCTCCGATGCTTCTTCCAGGCTGATCCCGTTCAAGACCTCCAACTTTTGAATGAAGGCCTCTTTAAAACTATCCTTATCTTTGAACAATTATCCTGACACCCCCCGTTGCCCCGCCAGTTGTCTGTACAGCTCAAGGTACTGCCGTGCCGGAATGTCCCAGCCGTGGTCTTCGCGCAGAGCACTGCCAACCAGGGCCTCCCAGCGCCTTTTATCCCGATAAACACTCAGGGCTTTGCGTATGGCTATGACCATATCATCGGCATTGTAATGGGAAAAGTTAAACCCGTTGCCAACCCCTGTCGTTTCGTCATAATCTTGCACCGTGTCCTTAAGACCGCCCGTTTTCCGCACCAGGGGAATGGTGCCATAACGCATGGCAATAAGCTGACCGATACCGCACGGTTCAAAAAGAGCAGGCAAAAGAAAGATATCCGCACCGGCATAGATTTTACGGGCAAGGGACTCATTGAAATTATTGTTGAAGGAAAGCTGTCCGGGGTAACGGGCCGCCATCTCCGTGAGATAACGGACGTAATGCTCCTCTCCCGTTCCCAAAAAAATCATTTGTATTCGCATGGTCAACAGCTCGTCCAGGGCCTGCATGATCAAATCCAGCCCTTTTTGCTCTACCAGACGGTTAATAAAAGCAAACAGTGGGATTGCCCCATCCACTGCGAGACCGAGTTTTTCTTGCAGCATCAGCTTGTTTTGCCTCTTTTTATGCAGGGAATTACGATAATTGACAAAAATGTGCGGATCCGTCGCCGGGTTATAAGCTGCCTGATCAATACCATTAATAATGCCGGTAAGCTGCGTGCTGCGCTGCTGCAGCAATCCTTCCATGCCGTAGCCGTGGTGTGGCGATTGAATTTCCAGGGCATAGGCGGGTGAGACGGTTGTAAGGTAATCGGAAAAAACCAACCCCCCCTTCAAATAGCTCACCTGTCCGTAAAACTCGATGCCGGACGCGGTGAAGTGCTCTTCGTCCAATTCCATGATATCGCTGAGGATTTCCCGGTGGAAATTGCCTTGATAGAGAAGATTGTGTATGGAAAAAATGGTTTTTATATCCCGGTAAAACGGATCCTGGCGAAAATGGGTGTTTAAAAAAACACTCACCGGGCCGGTATGCCAGTCGTGGCAGTGCAGAATCTGCGGCGCTGCATCCAGGCAGGGCAGTGATTGGAGTACGGCCCGTGAAAAAAAAGCAAAACGTTCCGCATCGTCATAAAAACCATAAATCCCGTTACGCGAAAAATAGTACTCGTTATCAATGAAATAATACGGCACACCCTGATGTTCCAGCATCTTCAGTTCGCAATACTGGTAGCGCCAACCCATGGAGACAGTCACCTTGCACAGCCGCTTCATCTTCATCTTGTATTCAGGGGCAATACAGCCATATGCGGGCATGATTACACCGGCATCCGCACCAAAATTGCGCAGGGCAGCCGGCAGGGAACCTGCCACATCGGCGAGTCCACCTGTTTTGGCAAATGGGACAGCCTCCGCAACCACAAAGAGCACTTTCATCTTTCTGGCCTCCCCTTTTTCAGGCACGACAGTGCGTCGTCCCTTACAAAATTCTTCGTTTTTCCACCACAAAGGGTTTGCTGCCATCTCCCATGATCACTTTGTCCGCTGACACGTAAACATCCTTATCCAGAATCACCCGATCCAACACGGCCCTTTCCCCAATCTCGCATTTTTGCATAATAATGCTGTTTTTTATCTGTGCTCCTCGTCCCACTTTGACCCCCTCAAAAAGAAGACTGTTTATCACAGTTCCGGCAATCTTACAACCATTGGCCAGCAGTGAGCCACAGGCGGCGGATCCTTCCAGGTACCGGGCAGGCGGTTCATCGGTAAACTTAGTTTGGACAAGTCCGGGGATAAAGAATAGCTCTTCCCATGTCTGTCTGCACAACAGCTCCATGCTGTGCCGGTAATATAGATCGACACTGTCAATGACGGCACTGTACCTGCCTAACAAATAGGCATAAACTTTTAAATTTTGCAGATTTGGGATAATTCCTGCATTCAACAGGCCGGCGTCCCTGTTCTGCGAGCCGCGCTCCGCTAATTCCACGAGCAATGACTTGGAAAGAATATAGATCTCCAGGAGCACCCTGGCAGCCAGGGGCTGGGTCGTCCCTTCCACAATATTCAAAACCATACCTTCATCGTTTAATTCCAAAATGTGACGCAACGGCCAAGCCATACCGGGAAGTGACTCACTGTAAAAAACTGTTACGTCAGCCCCTTTTTCCTCATGGTAACACACCGCATCGCGGAAAGAAACATTGCAGACAATGTTGGACGAGGCCACAACCACCG
The DNA here is from genome assembly GCA_003456095.1 of Bacillota bacterium. GTDB lineage: Bacteria > Bacillota > Dethiobacteria > DTU022 > UBA8154 > UBA8154. The sequence goes on along the minus strand of DMPF01000016.1, from coordinate 396 downwards.
TATTCTGACTGCTCCTGTCAAAAAAATCCTTGTGCGCTAAATAACTGTTAAGCTCAAAGTCCGGCAGCACATACCCGTCCATGGAGTGAGGCGGCAATATGATCAGGCCATCCTGCTTGCGGCTCAAATCCCAACTTTTACCGGATCCAAGGTGGTTCATCAGAGATCCGTATTTCTCCCGGGTAAAAACGGCCACATTCTGTATCCCTGAATTGGCCATACTGGAAAGGACGAAGTCAATCAGACGGTATTTTCCGCCGAAGGGCATGGAAGCAATACAACGGTGTTTGGCAAGCAACTCCAGCTGGTCGCCGCTTTTTTTGCTCACATTAATTACGCCCATAACATTTTTCATTGCAGCTCACATTCCCAATATAATATTTAAAGTCTACTGGT
>DMPF01000137.1 GCA_003456095.1 Bacillota bacterium | reverse complement strand
AAAGGAGAAGAAACTTCCTCAGTTTCTTTATGTTGATGAGGTGGAAAACCTGCTGGAAGCAACGGATCCGGGTTCGCTCCTGGGGTGCCGGGATCGGGCTGTCGTGGAAGTGCTTTATGGTGCAGGGCTGAGAGTTAAGGAGCTGTCAGATCTAAACCTCTCCGCCGTTAATCTGGAGGAAGGTTTTTTGCTGGTTAGGGGTAAGGGGCGTAAGGAGCGGCTTGTTCCCCTGGGCGGCTTTGCAAGGCAGGCACTTGCTGTTTACCTGGAGAAAAGCAGGCCCCTCCTGCTGGCTGCCAATAAGGAAAGGGATAAAACCAGCGCCCTTTTTCTGAACCGTTTTGGAGGGAGGCTCTCTGATCGGAGCATCAGAAGGCTGGTGGACAGCTATAGCCATAAAGCCGGACAAAGTGCGGGGCTAAGTCCCCATGTATTGCGCCATTCTTTTGCCACCCACCTGCTTAACGGCGGGGCAGATCTGCGGGCTGTACAGGAGATGCTGGGTCATACCAGCCTTTCAAGCACTCAAATATATACACATGTGACCAAAGATGAGCTGAAGAAAACCTATTTGCGGACACATCCACGTGCCTGAGGCAGGGGATGGGAATTGACGCACAGGATAGGGAGTAAAGCCAATGTTCAGATCCACAACGATTTTAGTGGTCAAAAAGGGCGACAGCGTAGCTATAGCCGGTGATGGGCAGGTTACCCTTACGGGCAACGTGATTGTGAAGCACCAAGCACGTAAAATCCGCCGTCTTTATCAGGAGAAAGTATTAGCTGGTTTTGCTGGGGCGGTGGCTGATGCCATCACTTTATTTGAAAAGTTTGAACAACAGCTGGAGAGCTGTCAGGGCAACTTGCGGCGTGCTGCTGTGGCGCTGGCCAAAGAATGGCGTACGGATCGTTTTTTGCGTCGTCTGGAGGCACTGCTGGTAGTAGCTTCAGTTGATGCCCTGCTGGTTATCTCCGGCACGGGAGATGTAATCGAGCCCGATGACGGGGTCGCTGCCATTGGCTCGGGAGGCCCCTATGCCCTTGCGGCAGCCCGGGCACTTATGCGCCATACCGCGCTTACTCCTGCCGAGATAGGGCGGGAGTCCCTTTTGATTGCGTCGGAAATTTGTGTGTATACTAACAATAATATTATTATTGAAGCGATACAACAGTCGTGATCGGGATCGCGCAGGAGGTGTATAATCCTTATTGATGCCGGAGCTCCATGATGAATTAACCCCAAAGGAAATAGTTGCCGAACTGGATAAATATATTGTGGGCCAGGAAGGGGCCAAGAAAATGGTTGCCGTGGCGCTGCGCAATCGTTTGCGCCGCCGCAGTCTGGATGGTAAGATTAAAGAGGAGATAATCCCTAAAAACATTATCATGATCGGCCCCACCGGTGTGGGCAAGACCGAGATAGCCCGGAGGCTGGCACGCCTGGTCAGTTCCCCCTTTGTTAAGGTAGAGGCGACCAAGTTCACGGAAGTGGGCTATGTAGGCCGTGATGTGGATTCAATTATCCGGGATTTAATTGAAAGCTCTGTGCGCATTGTCAAGGAGGAAAGAATAAAGGCCATCGCACCGAAAGCCCAGGAACTGGCCGAAGAAAGACTCTTGGAACTACTAGCGCCTCTCCCTTCACGCGAAAAGAAAACAACCAATCCGCTGGATCTCCTTTTTCAGTACACCAAGGGAGGCACTATGACGGCGTATGGTGAGGATCATGAAGACACAACGCTGCTGGCGCAGAAACAGAAAGAACGGCGGGAAATGGCGGAAAAGTTGAAGGCGGGTATACTGGAGAATTTCCTCGTGGAGATGGAGCTGGACGATCGTTTGCCTCCTATGCTGGATATGTTTTCCGGTATGGGCATGGAAGAAGTTGGTTTCAATCTGCAAGAGATGTTCGGCAATTTACTGCAGCGCAAAAAAAAGAAAAAGAGAATTCCGGTAAAGCAGGCCCGTCGTATTCTGCAGCAGGAGGAAAGCGAGAAGCTCATCGATATGGACGATGTGGTTAATGAGGCAGTGGTACGGGCGGAACAGTCAGGTATTGTTTTTATTGATGAGATTGATAAGGTGGCTGGTGAAAAAAAAGGCGCGGGTCCCGATGTCTCCCGGGAAGGTGTGCAGCGTGATATTCTGCCCATCGTGGAAGGTTCCACGGTAATGACCAAATACGGTCCTGTAAAAACTGATTATATGCTTTTTATCGCTGCCGGTGCGTTTCATGTGGCCAGCCCCTCCGATCTTATTCCGGAGCTGCAGGGCCGCTTCCCTGTGCGCGTGGAGTTGCAGAGCCTTAGGCCGGAGGATTTCCGGCGCATCCTTACAGAACCGAAGAATGCTCTTACCAAGCAATATGCTGCCTTATTAGAGACGGAAGGTGTTGAGCTGGTATTCTGTGAGGACGGAGTTGACGAAATTGCCCTGACCGCCACTTTCTTAAACGAGGAGATGGAGAATATTGGGGCGCGGCGGCTCCACACTATCATGGAGAAGCTTCTGGAAGATGTCTCCTTTATGGCCGATGAGCTAAAAGGCGAAAAAATTTTAATTGACAGGCAATATGTAAAGAATAAAATAAAAGATATTGTCAAAAATAAAGATTTGAGCAGATATATTTTATAAAAACAAAACTATTGATCTTAAATTTTATATTTAAGATAGATGCCAAAAAAACATAAAGAGGTGAATGCTGTGATTACTTCTCCGTTATTGGAAAAGACAAGGCGTATTAACAAAATCCTGCAAAAGACAGCAGGACAGCGCGTCGACTTTTTTGAAGTTTCTGAGGTATTAAAAAACGTCATTAATGCCAATGTCTATATCGTACACCGAGATGGCAAGGTCCTTGGTTATGCGTTGGTCGACGAATTTGAGTGTGAAATTATGGTTTCACAGGTTCTGAAAAATAGTGAATTCCCGGAGCGCTACAACGATTTTCTGTTGCGGGATGATGAAACCAGGGTCAACCTCCCCCAGAAAACAAGTGACTGTGTATTCATGGATGTGGAGCAATGTCTTTTTGCCAATAAACTGACCACGGTAGTGCCAATTTTAGGTGGCGGTAAAAGGCTGGGGACACTGCTGCTGGCCCGTTTTGCCGAGCTTTTCGAGGCGGAGGATCTGATTTTGGCGGAAAACGGCGCCACCGTTGTGGGGATGGAAATCCTGCGGGCACGGGCGGAGAAGATCGAAGAGGAGGCGCGCAACAAAGCGGTGGTACAGCTTGCTATCGGTACCCTTTCCTATTCGGAACTGGAAGCGGTAGAGCACATTTTTGAGGAATTGGACGGGGAAGAGGGGCTGCTCGTGGCCAGTAAAATTGCCGACCAGCTGGGGATCACCCGCTCAGTTATTGTCAATGCCCTGCGTAAGTTTGAAAGCGCCGGTGTCATTGAATCCCGCTCTTTGGGTATGAAGGGGACCTATATCAAGGTTTTGAACCCCTACCTGCTTGAACAGTTGGCCAAAAAGAAAAAAACATTTCTGAAATAAAAAAATAGAAGGCAGGCAGCAGTTTTGCGGCCTGACGTTAAGATATAAAAGCGGCCTTTATGGCTGTTTTTTTTGCTTGTATACACTCTTGTTTTTGGGTTAATCTATAAAGGATTATAGTGAAATAATCCGGGGTGTGGCAGAGCAAGTGCGTCCCGATGTGATTGTGGCGATAGATGCTTTGGCGGCGTAAAGATTGGAACGGCTCAATACAACTATGCAGGTGGCTGATACAGGGGTAGTGCCCGGCTCGGGCGTGGGGAACAGGCGCTCCGGTATTAACAGGCAAACTATGGGGGGCATACCTGTCTTTTCCATCAATGAAATCCTCAATCCCTATACCGGGGATCTCATTGTAACGCCGAAAGAGATCGACACCCTTATTGAAGATATTTCCCTGATACTGGCCGGCAGCCTGGATGCGGCCTTCCACCCGCAAATTGCCGCGGCAGAAGAAAAGAAGCAACTTATACAGTGATAATCTGCAGAAAAAACCAAATGATCATTACCGCAGCGATGACGAGCTTAAGCACGAGCCCGCCGGCGATGCCGATCAGCGCGCCAAAGCTGGAGCGGAGAGCCTGCTCTGCAGGGATGCCCCGCAGCAATTCACCTGCCAGGGCGCCGAGAAAAGGGCCGAAGATGATCCCCGCCGGACCTAAGAAAATCAGCCCTAACAGCAAGCCAAGCACAGCGCCTCCGGTTGCAGCTTTGGAGCCGCCGGAATAGCGTGTTCCCAGCGCAGTGGCAAGATAATCAATACTCCACGTCAGAACTACAGCCAGGCCCTGCAACAGGTAAAAGGTAAAACTCAGGCCGACAAAACCGGTAAGGATGCCGTAAAGTAGCATCCCTGCCCAAATGAGGATAGTTCCCGGCAAGAGGGGCAGCACTATGCCCAGTATACCCAGAATAAAGAGGATCACGGTTGGTATCAAAGCTATGATCGACATGGCGATATCCCCTTTCCGCAAATGCATCACCGAACACCTATATTTTAACAAATTTCCCGAAAAATATATAGGTCTGATTGTTTATAGCTGCCATATTTGTTAAAATAGTCGTAAGTCTTTGCCGGCCCGGGGTGTTTAAGCTTTTATGCGGTTTATCTTTTTACCTGACAGAGCGGAGTGAAATTATGAAAATAGTATCGGGAGCAAGGATGGCCGACCTTGACCGGGAGGCTATGGACCGCTTTGCCATTCCCGGGCTTATTCTGATGGAAAATGCC
>DMPF01000056.1 GCA_003456095.1 Bacillota bacterium | reverse complement strand
TTTCACGTAGCAGGTCCCGCGCCAGGACCATGCCTAATGCAGCGGACAAAGAAGTGCTGCTGTGACCGACATTAAAAGAGTCATATGCACTTTCCTCCCGCCGGGGGAACCCGCTGATCCCGTTTGCCGTGCGCAGCATCTCAAAGCCTTCCCGACGCCCTGTTAATATTTTATGCGCATAACATTGATGCCCCACATCCCATATGATCTTATCACAGGGCGTATTAAAAACCCTGTGCAGAGCGATTGTCAGTTCGACAACTCCCAAGCTGGAAGCAAGATGCCCTCCCCTCCGTGAAACAACATCCAGGATCAGTTCCCTGATCTCCTGTGAAAGTAGGATCATTTCATGATATTTTAATCTTTTTAGATCCGTCGGGCTATATATTTGTTCCAAAACCATAGATCAGTGACCTCACTTTACCGGCTAAATTATAACATACGAACCTGTTCCGCTCAAGTTGCTTTAATAATCACGGTAAAAGATGAAACAGGTAAGCTCTTGCAGCATTATTGCCCTTTCGCCGAAAACAGCAAGTTCCGAGATCGCTTCACGGTAAAGGTTGTCACGCAGTTCCTTTGCCGCCGCAGCGCCGCAAAGCGATACGATGGTAGCTTTATCCCTTATTTTATCCATACCCTTCTGCTTGCCCATTTTGGCCTCATCTCCTTCCAGATCAAGGAGATCGTCCACTATTTGAAAGCCCCTACCCAACGGCAATGCATATTTGCTCAGTTGTTGCAGGCCTCTTTCAGGTGCTTCTCCTAACAATGCGCCACAGCGTAGCGCAGCGGTGATCAGCGCTCCCGTTTTTCGTGTATTGATCTCATTAAGCATTTCTATTTCTACAATGCGGCCTTCTGCCTCCAGGTCAAGTATCTGTCCGGCGATCATGCCACGCACTCCAGCCGCCCCCGCCAGTTCTGCGATCACCCGCAGTTTAACTGCAGGCGGTACCTCCTGGCGGTAGATTTCACTGTATGCATCTTGCAGCGAATCGTCGCAGAGTAAAGAAAAGGCAAGGGTAAGGAGGGCATCCCCGGAGAGTATGGCTGCAGCTTCACCGAACGCACGGTGTGCTGTAGGTTTGCCGCGGCGGAAGTCATCATCATCCATAGCCGGCAAATCGTCATGTATAAGCGAATAGGTATGGATTAACTCCAGGGCACAAGCAGCAGGCAAAGCCCGCTGCCATTTGTCGTTAAAAAGGGTGGCAGCCAGGATTATTAGCAACGGTCTGATTCGCTTTCCGCCGGCAAAAACGCTGTAGCGCATTGCCTCGTTAATTTTCCGGGGATATTCCCCAGCTCCCGGCAGGAAAGCATCAAGCGCTTTCTCCACCAGATCGATTATTTCATTCCAGTGATGCCTGACGTTCAAGTAGTTACCCTCCGCTTCATTCAGAATTCTGAATTCTGAATTCTGACTCCTCAGAAGTTACTAATCCGCTTTATATTCGCCTTTTTCTCCATCTTGAAGAATTATTTCAACACGATACTCTGAGTCAGCAAGCAGCTTGCGGCAGTGACGGATAAGCTCCATTCCCTCCTGGAATAAGCGTAATGACTCCTCCAGAGAAAGATCCCCCTTTTCCATGCCGGCAATCAGCCTCTCCAGCCGATCCAATGCCTCTTCAAAAGATAATTTTTCATCTTGCATATGTTAACCTTCTTTCATGCGCACTTTTAAGACGCTGCACTCAGCATCCCCGTCATAAAAGGTTATTCTTAAGAGCTGTCCTTCCTGCAAACCGTAAGCAGACTTTACCGGTTGATCCTCCCGGTCAAAAACCAGGGCATAACCCCTTGTCAGTACCTGGAGGGGATCCAGCGCTCTTAATCTCTCCCCATGATTATGCAAACATGTTTTCTTACTTTTTAAAATCTGTTCCACCGCCCGTTTCAGACGGTAAGATAATTCATCCAATCGCTGGTTCCCCATATTTATCTTTTCCCTGGGGTGTTTTAAGGCAACTGAAGAAACAAGTTTTTCAAGCAGGGCTCTTTTTTTTGCAGGTGATTAGATAAAATGCGGTTGCTTAATTGTTCCTGCATGTTAAGATAACGTATCAGCTCGGACTTCTCCGGAACTATCAGCTCCGCAGCCGCTGTAGGTGTGGATGCCCGTTTATCCGCCACAAAATCGACAATAGTATAATCCGTTTCGTGCCCAACAGCACTTACTACCGGAGTTTTCATCCCGTAGATAACGCGGGTCACCGCTTCATCATTAAAGCACCAAAGCTCTTCCAGTGAACCGCCTCCCCGCGTAATTACTATCACATCCAAATCCCCCCGGGCATCGAGCGCTATCAGGGCGTTGCAAATCTGTTCCGGTGCCTCTCTGCCCTGCACTGCAACTGCATGGATAAGCACTTGCACACAGGGAAAGCGGCGCTGCAAGGTGGTTAAAAAATCTTTAACAGCTGCACCTGAAGGAGAAGTAACCAGTCCTACCTTCTTGGGCAGGCGGGGAAGGGATTTTTTGTACTGCTCATCAAAAAGCCCCTCTTTCGCCAGTTTTTCTTTTAATTGTGCGTATGCCAGAAAAAGAGCACCCAAACCCTCAGGTTCGAGCTCTTCCACATAAAGCTGATAATATCCGCTGCGCTCATATAAAGATATACTTCCACGGGCTATTACTTTCATTCCATCAGTGGGAACAAATCTCAGCAGCGCATTCTTTCCTTTAAAGAAAACAGAGCGCAATACGCTCTGATCGTCTTTCAACGTAAAATAAATATGCCCGGAAGGCTTATGGCACTTAAAATTGGATATTTCGCCGCTTACCCAAAGGTTCTGCAAGTGGCTGTCCTGCCAAAATAAACTTTTCAGGTATAGGCTTAATTGGGTAACAGTAAATATCTGCCTCTCGCTCATATGAGCCTTGCAGCCTTAAGTAAGTTGTCCAACAGCATGGCAATTGTGACAGGCCCTACCCCACCGGGAACAGGTGTAATCCATGATGCAATATTTTTTACCTCTTCGTAATCCACATCGCCAATTAACCGGGAACCAATCTGATTTACACCTACATCGATCACAACCGCCCCTTCTTTTACCATTTTACCGTTAATTATTTGGGGATGGCCGGCGGCCACCACAAGTAAATCGGCTTTTTTTGTATAGGAGGCCAGATCAGCAGTGGCAGAATGGCACATGCTTACAGTGGCGTTCTTCTCCAGTAGCAAAAAAGCCAGCGGTTTTCCCACAAGCTGGCTGCGTCCCACAACAACAGCCCTTTTACCGGTCAGACCCATGCCTGTGGATTCGATCAGTTTCATGATGCCTCTTGCCACAAATGGAACTATGCGGTAGCGTCCGATCAGAAAATCTCCCATATTAAAAAAATGTAAGCCCTCCACATCTTTAATGGGATCCACCTGCTGCGAAATAAGGGTATGGCTTAAATGGGGAGTAAGGGGATGAATGTTGATACCATGGAAATTTTTATCATGGTTCAGGCGTTCCAGGCGAAAGATAATCTCTTCTTCTGTAGCGGTTTCCGGCAGGTAAAAAACCTGGCATTTAATACCAAGCTGCCGGCATGTCCGCTCCTTCAAACTAGCTATTTGCAAACGGGCAAAAGGACTTCGTACAACAATAATGGCCAGACCCGGAACTATTCCCTTTTCCTGTTTTAAAAACGCCACTTCTTCCTTTAATTGCTTGCGCAAATCTCTGGCAACCTGTTCACCATTAATGATCTGAGCCGTCATTCATGAACCTCCACAAGCTGACGCTGCCCAAGTTACGCCGCGTGCATGTAATCAATTTTCTTGCAGGCTGGAAGTTTGCGCTACCGGCCTGATTCATTCAGCAATTATTTTTTTAAAAGCTTCAAGGGTGCTCCATTGCAGCATGGTTGTAATAATTGGGCCTACCCCGGGGGGAACGGGGGAGATCCAACCTGCCACACTCTTTACCGCAGCAAAATCTATATCGCCAACCGGCTTGCCCTTAATTTGGGTCACACCGGCATCGATGACGATAGCTCCAGGTTTAATCCAGTCAGCCTTTACAAATCCCGGCTTTCCTTTGGCTGCCACCAGGATATCTGCTTCCCGGCAAATTACTTCCAGATTCTGTGTATACGAATGACAAATGGTAAGGGATGCGTCACGCCGCAGCATCAGCAGCGAAAGGGGTTTACCCACAATGTTACTGCGTCCAATTAACACCGCCGTTTTGCCATACAAAGGCTCTCGGGTGTACTCGATCATCTGCATAATGGAATTTGCAGTAGAAGGAATATATCCTTTTACGTCGCCGAACAACTTACCCATGTTTATGGGATGGGCACCATCCACATCTTTATCCGGATCAATGGTTTCCAGAACAGCATGAGAGTCTATATGTGCCGGAAGGGGCAACTGCACAATAATTCCATGTATCCTGTCGTCATCATTTAGCTCAGCAATAAGCCTGATCAGCTCACCTTCCGTTACATCGACAGGCAGGCGGTGTATTTGTACATTTAATCCCAGCAAACCAGATCTTTTTTCCAGATTTCTTACGTAAGAAAGTGAAGCATGGTCTTCACCTGCAAGAATCACCGCCAAACAAGGTATTAATCCGGTAGCTTTATTTAAATCCTTGATTTCTGCCGTTATCTTTTCCCGCAGGTGAGCAGCCACCTCGTCTCCTTTAATCAGTTTGGCGGCCATGCTATTTACCTCCTGTTATGCGTTCACCCTTAACCTATTCCTTTTTCCCAAAGAAATGCTTTAAACCACTTACCGACACTGTCGAAAGACTCCCGTTCAATGAAGGCAGGGTTCTCGCCGGATGGTAAAATAAACTTTAAACGTCCCACCGCAGCCAGCATTGTTTCGATCTGGCACACCGGTTTACCGGCAGGCCAGTAAGGAGCTTCCTTAAGGGTGTCGTAGTCAACACCAAAGAAGGCAGGAGTAAGGGCAGTCATTTCGGCCCAGATTTGCTGCGGGGAAGCGGGATTCCCGATGTAACCCATTTCCGCCATCAGCGTAAGCAGGACCTGCCAGTTTTGACGGCCTGTTAATGGATGAAGGGCCGGGTTTACCTGCTGTACCCGCCGCTCACTGTTTATAAAACTTCCTTCCGTTTCTGTAAAACTGACTGCCGGTAAAACTACGTGGGCACGGCGGGCCGTTTCCGTAAGGAAAAGATCCTGCACCACCAGCAGTTCTGCTTTTGCCAGTTTCTCCACAGCCTCAGGCTGGGGGTCCTCACCGAAAACAAAAATGCCTTTAATCAAGCCTTCCTCCAGCCCATCCATTACCTGTTCCACATTCTTACCAGCAGCAGAAGGTATGAAAGCCCGCCACGCGCGGTTAAATTTTTCCCTTATTTTTGCGTCTTCGATTTGCTGATAACCGGGAAGATATCCAGGCGCTACTCCCATATCAAAATGCCCCTGCCCATTGCAGCGGCCGCGCAGGTCAATGACGCCCTGGCGCGGCGCACCGATTTTCCCCAGCATCAGGGCCAAGTTGGTAAGCTGCGCGGTTGCCTCACCGCTTAAATTTCGACCGCCAAGGACAAGCAGGGGATTTTTTGCCGCGCTATAAGCTTCCAGCAGCGCCTGAAGGTCTTCCTTGGTAAGTCCGCTGCCCTGGAGCAGTTGATCCGCGCTCCGCTTTTCCAGCAAAGCGTTAAGTTCATCGTAGTTTTGCGTATATTTCT
>DMPF01000201.1 GCA_003456095.1 Bacillota bacterium | reverse complement strand
CTGTATGGCGAGACCCTCCCTTCGCCTTTTTCCGATTAATCTCCTGACAGGAGCTGTTAAAATCCCCGCCGCTATCTTATGGTGAACTTTCTGGGCGGCCTTTCACGCGGTTTTGGTATAGCCGTGGGGATAACCCTGCTGGGTGCGCTGGTGCTCTGGTTATTGCAGCGGCTGGTAAGCTTAAATCTGCCCTTAATCGGCGATTTTATCGCCGAACTGGTGCGTATTGTCCTTACCTACCTGTAGGGATAAAAAAATTTAGTGATCGGAAACATTTAGAAAATGAAACTCGCTGATTTTTTATCGTTATGCAGGAAGAAATGCGTAAGAAGCCGCATGCACTACTTGATCTTTTTTAAGGTGGCCCTCGTTGTCTTTGTCCTGGACCGGGTCAGCAAATTGTGGGTTGTTAATCATTTTAATCCCGGTGAGATCCGCCCACTGCTGGATGGGGCCATTTACCTTACTTTTATGCGGAATCCCGGGGCTGCTTTCGGCCTTTTTGCATACCAAACGCCATATTTAATTGCCATTTCCCTGATCTTGATTGTGCTTACCGTAATTGTTGCTCATTTTACTCCGTACCAAAAAACGCTTCGTACAGGTTTGGCCGTAATGCTTGGCGGGGCAGCAGGTAATTTATTCGACCGCCTGCAAACAGGTTACGTGGTGGATTTTATTGATCTGCGTTTCTGGCCTGTATTTAACCTTGCCGATGTAGCGATTGTCGCAGGGGTGTTTCTGATGGCCTTTGGGCTCATTGCGCGGCCCGGCTTCCCCACACCGGAGGATTCTTTGCAGGGAGACAGTTAAGCCATGGAGAAAAAAGAATACCGGGTAGGGGAACGGGATGATGGTTTGCGTCTTGATCTTTTCCTTGCCGGCATTGCAGCGGAGCTTTCCCGATCGGCTGTACAAAAACTTTGCCGCCAGGGGCTGGTGCTGGTTGACGGGAAAGAGCAATGCAAGGCTGGTTTTCGCCTGCGGCATGGCCAAAAAATCGAGTTTTATCTTCCGCCCCATCCCCAGTCAAAGGCCGAACCGGAAGCGATCCCTCTGGATATTATCTATGAAGATGATGATCTGCTGGTGCTGAATAAAGCCAGGGGCATGGTGGTGCATCCATCTGCCGGTCACCGGCAGGGAACCATGGTGAATGCGCTGCTGGCCCATTGCCGGGCGCTCCCGGCAGCGGAAGAAAAAAACAGGCCGGGTATCGTCCACCGCCTGGACAAGGATACTACCGGGTTGCTGGTGGTGGCCAAAAGCGATCTGGCCTTTCGCTCACTGGCACAGCAGATCAAAGACAGAATGGTTAAAAGGGAGTACCGGGCTGTTGTCCATGGTACGCCTCCGGGGAAGCAAGGCACCGTTGATGCTCCGCTGGGACGGGATCCCCATGACCGCAAAAAGTTTGCCGTTGTACAGGGCGGCAAAGGAAGACAGGCTGTTACCCATTACCGGGTGCTTGGTAAAAACGGCCCTTATTCGCTGCTCGCAGTAGAGCTGGAGACGGGTCGCACGCACCAGATCCGGGTGCATCTTGCCCACATCGGGTATCCGATTGTGGGCGATCCCCTTTATGGATCAAAGCGCTCTCCCCACCGGGGTAAAGGACAGCTCCTCCATTCCTGCAAACTTGCTTTTCAACATCCCCGCAGCAGAGAATATATTGAGTTTACCGCTCTGCCGGGAGAGGAATTTCGACCGTTTATGCCGGAAGACCCCATGCCCCCGCCTTCAGCGGCAGCACCATCAGACAAATGAAAATAACCTGCCCCGATCTTCCGGATCGCCGCAGTAGGGAACGGTCTTGAACTTTCCGCTGGTTTTTATAGGTTTATCGCTTCAACAGCTCATTCAGCTTTTCATGGTCGGGCGTGATAAAAATAGTCCGCTGGCCGGTATAGGTAACCATACCCGGTTTTGCCCCGGGGATCCGGTGTATGTTCATAACTTGGGTATAATCAACGGGGACGTTGGCGGAACGGGCGCCTCTGCTGTGTATGGCGGCCAGCATGGCTGCCGCTTCAATTCCTTCTTTGCCGGCTTTCCTTCCTTTCAAGATTACGTGAGCGCCGGGCATTTCTTTTGCATGAAACCACAGATCCGCAGGATCGGCATGCCGCAGCAACAGCTCGTTCTGCCGGTTGTTGCGTCCTACTAAAATTTCCTCTCCCCCTGCCGCAATAAACTTATGCGGCTTAGCCGCGGGATTATTTCCCTGCAGCGGCGATTTGGCCAGGCGGGGCAGATACTCTCCATCCTCCAGCTCCAGGCGAATTTCTTGCAGCTCCTGCCAATCACATTTTTCCGCACTGTAAAGGATGCTCTCCAGATAGTTTATCTCCTCGCGTGTGGCAGTGAGGCTTGCTGAAATTTTTTTTGTAGCGCTTGCCGCTTTACGGTATTTTTTAAAATAACGTTGCACATTTTCTGAAGGCGAAAGGTATGGTTCCAGCGTAATCTTAACGGTCTCTGCCTCTTTACTGTAAAGGTTTGGCAGGTAAACAGTGCTTACTTTTTCCGACACGGCATGTAAATTTAACTTTAGCAATTCACCGCACAGGCGATAATATTCACCCTTACCAGCACTTTCCAGCTCGGCCAGTTGGGTATTTTCTTTCTTCCGTGCTTTTGTAATATAATGGTTAACCTGCCGGATAATCATCTGCTGCAGGTTTTTCTTTGCCTCACTTTTCTCCCGGTAGAGATAAAACTCATCCAAAAGCTCGCTCATGGAGGAAAATTGACGGAGGAAAGCGCCGCCGGCTTGCTTGGGCAGGAACGGAGCAAAATCAAGGGGCTCTCCCTTGCTATTGCAGAGCAAAGTCGGTTCCCATTTTTTTTCCGTATACAATAGCAGCAGCTCCTGTACGGCCTGCCATAGTTTTGGCCAGGCTTCCGCGGAAAGCAGATTGATGCCTGCGCGGGCGGTTATCTCCCTGGCCAAAAACGGGCTGATCCCCCGCAGTTTTTCCAGGAGGAATTCTGTTGTTGGCTTTCCCTGTTCCCGGGCTGCTTCCATGGCAAAAAAATTATAATCCATAGCCAAGGGGTGAGCTTTATCCTGTGAAGGGGGGGGCACATAGGTATGATGGGGCAAGATAGTGCGGAAACGATTCATAAAAGGAGGAACCGCTTTAATCGCGCCGAGAATTGATTGCTTTCCATCTGCGGCAGGCTCATCAAGCAGGATTAGGTTGCTGCGCCGTTCCATTAGCTCTGCCACCAGTGTTTTTTGGGTTTCCTGGCCCCGCATATTGATGGCGCGAAAATGAATTTTTAACACACGCTCCAGTGGCACCTGTTCAAAGGAGAGGATAGAAGCTCCGGTCAGATGTTTGCGCAGCAGCATGCAGAAAGAAGGAGGCGCCGGCGGACTTTGGAAATGTCGTGAAGTTAAATGAATTCTTGCCCGGGCGGCGTTAACGGATAACAACAGGATATAATTTTTATTTTCACTGCGAAAATGAATAAGCAGTTCATTAGGGTCAGGCTGGGATATTTTGCTGATCTTCGCTCTGACAGGGATCAGCTTCTCTTCCAGTTCCCCGGCAACACAATGGAGCACAAAAGCATCAAAAGGCATAATTTTTCTCCCTGCAGCAGGTATTGACGCGCATTTACAGTATAGCGGCTCCGGTTTAAAAAAGCAATGCAGCCGTAGGAGCGGTTTTTTTGTATACTTTCGTGGTAATAAAATTAATGTAATCTGTAACTCCTTACTTGTTTTCGTTGCTTATGTGCACAATGTTTAATAAAAAAGTTAACAGTAGCTAATAAACTTTAGATACCTTAACAAATTTACGCTTTTCTCTTTTTCTCTTGACCATACCTGTTTTTATGTTACAATATGGAGAGAAAAAGAATGGGGAAAGATAAAGGTGATCTTCCAGTGCGCAGCATGACGGGATATGGGCGGGGGGAAACGAAAAATGACAAATATCATTTTGTCGTGGAGATTCGCTCCGTCAATCACCGTCACCTTGACCCGGTGATCAGGTTATCCCGCGACCTCATGGCACAGGAAGAGATAATCCGGAGAAGATTGCAGGAGAGGGTGTACCGGGGGCGGGTGGAGATATATGTCAACCAGGAAATAAGTGGACAGAGACGTAAAAAAGTGATTGTGGACGAGGAGATGGCGGCAGGCTATTGCCGGGCCTTGCAGCAGTTGCAGCAGAGTTTTGCTTTCGCCCATGCTGAAATTACCGCCGAAAAGCTGGCTGTGTTTCCCGACGTGTTGATTCTGGAAAAGGAAGAATTGGATGAGGGCCTTTTGGTGCCGCTCCTGCAGGATGCTTTGGAAAAGGCCCTTGACGTGTTTATACGGCAGCGGGAGGATGAAGGCAGAAGGCTTGCCGATGATATCTGCGGGCGCGTGCAGCGGTTGAAAGAAATCTGCACCCGGCTTAAAATGAAAAGCTCCCTGGTTACGGAACGATACAGGCAGAAGCTGGTCGACCGCTTGAATGAACTCTTTGATGGACGGGAATATGACGGGCAGCGCTTTTTTATGGAGGTGGCCCTTTTTGCCGAACGGTCCAATATTGAAGAGGAGATTGTCCGTTTGGAGAGCCATCTTTCGGCTTTCAGCGTGACGATCGAAAAGGAAGGGGAGGCAATTGGGCGGAAACTTGATTTTCTGCTGCAGGAAATGCACAGAGAGGTTAATACTATTGTCGTCAAGGCGAACGATCTGGAGATTTCCCATCTGGTGCTTGACGCTAAAAGCGAAATAGAAAAAATTCGTGAACAGGTTCAAAACATTGAGTAACGGTATCCGGGGCAATTTAATTTTTGTGCGGGGAGGTGAAAGGCTTAAGTAAAACCGGGAAAACCGGATTGATTCAACCAGTTGGTGAGCGGTAAAATATAACTTAGGAGGTGAAGGCCTGATCCGTAAAATGTAAGGGGCTGCATTCGGCCCAGGGTCAGGCTAGAATGAACATTAAGTTAATAAACATCGGCTTCGGAAACATTGTATCCGCCAATCGCATTATCGTCATTGTAAGCCCGGAATCGGCACCGATTAAGCGCATCATTGGAGAGGCCCGGGATCGGGGCATGCTTGTTGACGCCACCTATGGCAGAAGGACGCGTGCCGTGGTTATTACGGACAGCGGTCACGTAATTCTCTCTGCCGTCCAGCCGGAGACAGTGAAGCACCGCCTGCAGAGCAAGGAAGCGGCGGTAGAGGAAAGCAATCTCCGGGAATAGCTCCGTTATGAAAGAAGGATTACTGCTCGTCATCTCCGGTCCTGCCGGTGTGGGTAAAGGCAGCGTTTGCAAGGTCCTTTGTTCGGAGAATCCGAACCTCTATTATTCTGTTTCCCTTACGACCCGTTCTCCCCGGCCGGGAGAACGGGATGGTGTCAATTATTATTTTGTTCCCGAAGAGCAATTTATGCAGTTGCGGGACGAAGGGTTTTTACTGGAATGGGCCAGAGTCCACGGGCACTATTACGGCACGCCTGCCCGTCGTGTTGATGAAATGAGGAAAGAAGGGCGGGATGTTATCCTGGAAATTGATACGGAGGGGGCACGGCAGGTACGCCGGAACACAAAAGATGGTGTATTTGTTTTTTTATTACCTCCGACAATGCAAGATCTGCTTAAACGTATTTATAAAAGGGGAACCGATACCCCCGCGGAGATACAGCGAAGATTTGCCGCCGCTTACCGGGAGCTGGAAGAGCTGGGACATTATGATTACGCAGTGATAAATGAAGAAATGGAGACCGCGGCTGCCCATATCGCTGCGATCATCGTTGCGGAAAAGTGCCGGATAGCCCGCTGCCAAAATGTTTTGAAACGGCTAAAAGAAGAAGGTGGTAATATTGATTTATCCTTCAATCGATGATTTATTATCCAGGGTAGACAGCCGCTATTCACTGGTTATCCTGGCTGCGAAAAGGGCGCGCCAGCTGCGGGAGATGCAGGGCAGCATGGAAGAAGGATTAACTTTGAAGGAAGTTTCCGCCGCCCTGGAAGAGATTGCTAAAGGGCATGTTACTTTCGAAAGGACAAAAGACGGGATCAAATAGGAAGATGGATAAAAAAATTGTTTTAGGGATAACCGGCGGTATCGCCGCTTATAAAGGCGCCGAACTCACCAGGCTCCTGGTGAAAGAAGGTTTTACCGTACAGGTTGTGATGACCGAGGCAGCAAAGTCCTTCATCATGCCCCTTACTTTCAGCACCCTTACAGGGCGGCCTGTTTATCATACCCTGTTTGGCGGGCCGCATCAATCATCCACCCTCCATATTGATCTGGCCCGTGACCCTCACCTGATCGTGGTGGCTCCGGCAACAGCCAATATCATCGGTAAGGCGGCAAACGGTATTGCCGATGATCTTCTTTCTACTGTATTGCTTGCGGTCAGGCTGGAGAAATATCCGGTAATCCTGGCCGCCGCCATGAACACGGCGATGCTTCATAACCCGGCTGTGCGGCAAAACATGTCATTGCTGCGCCGGCGGGGTTTTATCATTGCCGATCCCCTGGCCGGGGAACTTGCCTGCGGTGAGGTTGGTGAAGGACGCATGGCCGAACCGGAACAGCTGCTCTCCCTTATTAAAAGAACCCTTGCCAAAAGGGATGACTATGGCGGCGTGTCAGTGCTTGTCACAGCCGGACCGACACGGGAACCTCTCGATCCGGTACGCTTTTTCAGCAATCATTCCAGCGGGCGCATGGGTTATGCACTGGCCAGGGCAGCAAAGGAGAGGGGGGCCAAGGTTTATCTTGTGAGCGGCCCCACATCCCTTGAGCCGCCGGCAGGGGTTGAGTTTTATGCGGTGGCTACAGCCCAGGAGATGTATGACGTGACGTTAACGCTTTTCCCCGAAGCTGATGTGGTCATAAAAACAGCGGCGGTAGCCGATTACCGTCCCGCATCCGCTTCTGCGCATAAATTAAAAAAAGGAGAAGAGCTTCAGCTCAGGCTTGTACATAGCCCTGATATTCTGCAGGAACTGGGGAAACGGAAAAAGAAGCAGTTTCTTGTGGGATTTGCCGCCGAAACGGCTGACCTGCTGATTTCTGCCCGTTCCAAACTGGAGCAAAAGAATCTGGATATCATTGTAGCCAACGATGTGATGCAGGAAGGGGCAGGTTTTGAAAAGGAGACGAATATAGTCCAGCTGCTCTACCGTGATGGTGGTGCAGAAGAACTCCCCCTTATGTCTAAGGCTGAGCTTTCCCATGAAATACTTGATCGTATAAAGGCATGCCGGCAGCATTAGGGGACGCTGGGAGGTGACAGGGGACGGTTCTCTTGTCACCGACTCTTGGTGACCAGAGAACCGTCCCCTGTCACCTCCCGGTCACCTCAGTTGTTGAATTAGATGTGGTGTGACGAGTACTTCTAAAATTGACGCCAGGATAAGGAGTTTCAATACAAGGGGAAAAACTGACCAGTACTCCCGCCAGATGGTCAAGAGGCTTTCTCCTCTTTTTTTGCCGGTCAGGGGAAAGATTAAATGAAAGCCGACCTTGAGGCCGAAAGCGGCGCTGATGAACAGGGCGGGCAGCTCAAAAATGCCGTGCGGCAAGATCCCCAGCAGCATAAGGGAGAAAACAGGCATGCCTTCCCCTGCCAGGGCAGCCGCTACGCTACCCAGCAGGGCGCCGTTAGCAAAAAGACCCAAAAGCGGTGGAATTCCAATAATTACACCCAGCAGCATCATCTGCAGGGAAACCAGGAGGTTGTGGATAAATAGATAGAGTATCCCCATGAGGGGATGTCCCGTGAAGATGAACTCCGCCATTTCCCGCAGCATTTTAAACTGGCTTGCCGTCAACTCTCCAAGAAATAGATTCTCGTTATTCAGCAAAAAAGCGGCAGTACCAATTCCTGCGCAAAAGAAAAAAGCGGCGATAATCATCCAGTTCAGGTTTTCCTTTAATAATAAGAATTGCATTTTAAACTTGAGCAACTTTGCACCTCCATGGCTATTATAACAATACTGCGATGAATAACATAGCCTTTGTGCAATTAATTTAGAGAAAGAGTCGCTGCCAATGGACGAACTTTACGCCCAGGTGATCCTCGATATCATCAGTGATGCGCTGGACAGGCCCTACCAGTACTCTGTGCCTCCCCATTTGCGGGAAAAGGTGCAACCAGGTTGCCGTGTCCTTGTCCCTTTTCGCTCCAGTAAGGTCAGCGCTATTGTGGTATCGCTGGGACAGGAGAAAGGGGTGCACGTACTGCGGGATATACTGGCGGCGCCCGAACCGGATCCCGTGCTGACCCCGGAGATGCTGCAACTAAGTGATTGGCTCGCCGGGTATTTCTATGACCGCCGCATTGAAGCGATTCGCCTTTGCCTGCCGCCGCTTAGCCAGTTGGAAGCCAGCTCCACGGCTGGAGCAATCTTTGAGGACTATGTGCTGCCGCAGGTGGAAAGAAGTGTCCTTTTGGCAGAGAGTCTCCGGCTGAGTAAAAGAGCCTTACGTCAATCCCTCCTGCTCGGATGCCTGGCGCAGGCCGTCCCGGAAGGGCTTCCCTGGGGTGAACTGCGCCGTAAAACGGGAGCGTCAAAGGATTCTTTACATGCACTGGCTGGAAGGGGACTTGTCCGGTTATGCAGTATGCCGCGGGAGCGGCTTCCTCTGGCGACGCCGCTGCGGGACAGCGAAACACTTCTTTTTACACGGGAACAGGCAGAGGTATGGCAAGAAATCAGCAGTAGTTTGGCGGGGCAAAGATGCCCTATCCTGTTGCACGGGATAACGGGGAGCGGTAAAACAGAAATTTATTACCATACTGCCGCCGCGGTACTGAACCAGGGTAAAACGGCTCTAATCCTGGTACCGGAGATTGCCCTCACCCCCCAGCTGATTGCCGCTTTCCGGGGGCGCTTTACCGGTTGCTTTGCCTTGTTGCACAGCAGCCTTTCCCCGGGGGAGCGAAGTGACCAGTGGTGGCGCGTCAAAAAGGGAGAGGCGCAGGTGGTGCTTGGCGCCCGATCCGCGGTTTTTGCTCCCCTGGAAAATATAGGATTAATCGTCCTTGATGAAGAACACGAACATACTTACCGGCAGGGTGACGGACCCCGTTACCACGCAAGGGATGTGGCGCGCTGGCGGGCGGAATATCATGGCGCCCAATTACTGCTTGGCAGTGCTACTCCCTCGCTGGAGACGTACCAGGAGGCCAGGAAGGGGAGAATCAAGCTGCTGGAACTCAAGGAAAGGGTTGGCGGGCGCCCCCTTCCCGCGGTGCAGGTAGTGGATATGCGACAAGAGTTCCAGCGTGGGAACAGGAAGATTTTCAGCCGTTTACTCATACGGGCCATACAGGAGACCCTTTTCCGGAAAGAACAGCTGATTTTATTCCTTAACCGGCGTGGCTTTGCCGGTTTCCAGCTCTGCCGCAGCTGTGGATATGTGATGCAATGTCCATCCTGTTCTGTCTCTTTAACGTATCATACCGATCCAGAGCACTTGCAGTGCCATTTTTGCGGCTATCGCTGCCTTCCTGAAGCTTCCTGTCCCGGCTGTTCCAGCATTTATCTGCGCCATTTTGGATTGGGGACACAGCGGGTGGAAAAAGCAGTACGGCAGATTTTTCCGCAGGCGAATATCCTACGCATGGATAGCGATGCTACCAAAGTCAAAGACGCACACCGCAAGATATGGGAGGCCTTCCAACAGGGGGATGCTTCCGTGCTCATTGGCACCCAGATGATTGCCAAGGGTCTGGATTTCCCCAATGTGACGCTTGTAGGAGTAATTGCTGCTGATATCACGCTTAATCTTCCCGATTTTCGCGCTGGTGAG
Organism: Bacillota bacterium; assembly: GCA_003456095.1. Lineage (GTDB taxonomy): Bacteria > Bacillota > Dethiobacteria > DTU022 > UBA8154 > UBA8154. Next base: position 2,458 of record DMPF01000201.1, on the reverse strand, counting down.
CGCACCTTTCAACTGCTTACACAGGTTGCCGGAAGGGCAGGCCGGGGCGATAAAAAAGGAGAAGTAATTATTCAAACCTATAACCCTGAACATTACAGCATCCGCAAAGCGGCGGCCCATAATTACGATGCTTTTATGCAGGAAGAGCTAAGGCGCAGGGAAGACCTTGCTTACCCGCCTTTTGGTGAGCTGCTCCTTTTTACCTGCAGCGCCCTGGTGGAAAGCACTGCCGCTGCAGGGGCTCTGGAACTGCGTTCCCGCCTGGAGCAGCGGGTCTCCTTGGAGGAAGGGGAGGAGATCCTCGGCCCTGCCCCCGCACCCTTAAAAAAAATAAGGGATTATTATCGTTTTCACCTTCTTCTTAAAGGAAAATCATTAGAAAAAAAGTCCGGCATGATACGGATCATTGTCTGGGAGCTGCGCGCCAAACTAAAGGATACACGCATCACAGTAGATTTTAACCCGCTGATGATGTTATAATAGCAATAGGTAACCGCACAGCATTCAAAAGGGGTGCAAATGAAAACCTGAGCAGTTGTCTGACGGGGGATGGTTCATTAATGGCTTTGCGCATTATTCGTAAAGATAAGGATGCGGTGCTGCGCCTGAAAGCGGCTCCGGTACGCAAGTTCAATGCGCAGCTGGCCGTACTCCTTGATGATATGGCGGAAACAATGGAAGTTGCCGCGGGGGCGGGGTTGGCTGCGCCCCAAATCGGCATTTCCCGCAGGATTATCGTTTTTCGCGGCGAAGATGGTGTTATGGAATTAGTAAATCCCGAATTTATTTTAAGGCAAGGCGAAAGCGTGGAGCTTGAAGGCTGCCTTAGTTGTCCCGGTATTTATGGGGAGGTGGCGAGGCCATTGCTGGTACGTGTAAAGGGATATGACCGGCTGGGCAATCCCCTGGAGCTGGAGGGAGAAGGTTTTATGGCCAGGGTGCTGGAACATGAAATTGACCACCTTGACGGTATTCTCTTTATTGATAAAGCACTGCGCTTATTTACGGACGAAGAGCTGCAAAAAATTTACAAGGATGTGTAAGTTTGAGGGATTTTGCCCTTGTTTTTCTCGGATCAGCGCCTTTTGCCGTTCCTTCTTTGCGCCGGCTGGTAACGGGAGGTTGTCCAATTTCAGCTGTCATCACCAGACCTGACCGGCCGGCCGGCCGGGGCAGAAAGATTGCGGCCACCGCGGTTAAGAGAGAGGCGCAGGAGTGTGGCTTAACGGTCTGCCAGCCGGAAAACAAGGGACAGCTGTTGGAGGTTTTACAAAAATTGCAGCCGCAGCTTTTGCTGAATGTAGCTTACGGCATGATCCTGCCTGAGGCTGTGCTGCTTCTTCCCTCCCTGGGGTGTCTCAATCTGCATCCTTCCCTGTTGCCCCGTTACCGGGGAGCGGCGCCGATCCAGAGGGCTATTATGGCGGGGGAGTCCAAAACGGGAGTAACGATCCTTTTTATGTCAACGCGCCTTGATGCGGGAGATATTATTTTGCAGGAATCGGTACCGCTTGGGCAGGAGGATAGTTTTGGCGTCCTGCATGATTGTCTGGCCGATCGCGGCGCAATCCTCCTTTGTAAGGCGATAGATCGCTTTGGCCGGGGGCAGGTGTCAGCCATACCCCAGGATGACGGAATGGCTACTTTTGCTCCACCCCTGACCCGTGAAGAAGAGAAGATCAAATGGTCTGACCGGGCGTTAAAAATATTCAACCAGATACGCGCCCTTGCGCCCTATCCTGGCGCATATACATCTTTTCGCGGGCTTAGGCTGAAAATCTGGAAAGCCGCGCTGCCGCAGCCTAGGCAGGAGGCAGCAGGCCGCAGCCAGCCTCCTGCCGGTACAGTTTGCCGCGGCATTTCAGAAGGCATCATAGTGCAATGCGGCGAAGGCTTGCTGCCGCTGCTTGAAGTGCAGCCGGAGGGTAACCGCCGTATGGATCTGCATAGTTTTATACTGGGTTACAGGCCACAGGTTGGTGAGATTATTGGTTGAACAAAGGCCATACCCAATCAAAAAACGAACGTATTTGGGGCTGCTTCTGGCCGTGCTCCTTTTGTTCGCGTTGCCGGCCGGTTACCTTTTGCTTTCTGCCCGGGATCCGCTGGAACCTTTTTCGCGGAGCGTCATGCTGGTGATCACGACGGCCATATTTATTTTAGTACTCTTTTTGCTCTGCTGCCTGCTACTGGCCATAATTTCGATCATGAACAAACGAACTTTCCCCGGACTTGGCTGGCTGACGGGAAAAACACTCTTCCTTCTTTACCCATTGGTGGTACATTGTGGCCGACTGTTGCATATTGCCCAAGGCAGTATTCAGCATTCTTTTATTGCTGTTAATAACCGTTTGCTGGCAAACCGGCCCCTTCAGGCCGCGGCAAAGAATATACTGCTTCTGCTTCCCCACTGCATACAGCACGAATGCTGCGATTACAAAATTACTCTGGACCCGCA
>DMPF01000164.1:7164-7431 GCA_003456095.1 Bacillota bacterium | reverse complement strand
AGACCTGCGCGTGTTGACTTTAGCGCAACTGGCCGGGCGCTAACGGAGATGGAGCGGGCCAACAGGGAAAAAATGCGGGTCCTTGAGGCGTGGGAAAGAAAGATGGAGCAGTTGCGCGTTGACTGGCAGCAGCTCCAGGAAGGGCTTGCCGCCTGCAGGCTGGATCTGAGCGGGATCATCTCCGCGCTGGAGGTAAACGGGGAAAACAAAAGGCAGCTTGCCCAGGAGCTGCAGGAAGCAACCCAGGCGTGCAATGCCACGACGGAA
>DMPF01000164.1:0-6734 GCA_003456095.1 Bacillota bacterium | reverse complement strand
CGCGCTCCAAAAGGAGATGGAACTGACGCAGGATTTGCAGTGTATTTTGTTTTTTTTGTACAGAATTTTTGCAGGTTTTAAGAAAATTATGATGAATTTATTATTCATCTGCAACTATTGGCAAAAGGATTAATAGCGGCAAGGGAGGCTGGTTTGCGTGGGCAAGAAGAAGAACGTGAAAAGACTGGGGAAGTATGGGGTCAAAAACAGGGGGGCTGCCGGCCGGAGGCAGAAAAGAATCAAAATATTCCTGGTGGCGGGGGCAGTTCTGCTGGTGCTTGCGCTGTTTTTACTGCTTGGGAACGGTGCTAATGAGAATGGCACGGTGGATCCGGGTGAAGCGCAAGAAGGGGAGCAGCCTAAACCGGTGGTCAGCATCGAGATGGAGAATGGAGCAATAATTAAAGTGGAGCTCGATCCGGTAAATGCTCCCAACACGGTCAGGAATTTTATCGCCTTGGCGGAGGATGGCTTCTATGATGGGCTGATATTTCATCGAGTTATTCCCGGATTTATGATCCAGGGCGGCTGCCCTGACGGGACAGGCCTCGGTGGTCCCGATTACGCCATCAGGGGGGAATTTTCCAACAACGGTCATCAAAACAATCTTCTCCACCATCGGGGCGTAATCTCCATGGCTCGTACAGAAGCGCCTGACTCCGCAGGTTCGCAGTTTTTCATTACAGTGGCCGATCAGCCTTTCCTTGATGGCGATTACGCCGCCTTCGGCGTTGTAATTGAAGGAATGGAGGAAGCAGACCGGATCGCCGCAGTGCAACGCGACCAGACGGATAGGCCCCTTGATGAGCAACGGATCAGACGGGTAAGCGTGGAGAAATTCGGGGTAGTATACGACCCGCCGGAGAAAATCTAAATAAAAAATTTCGGGACACGTTAAAAATTATTCATAAGCTGTGCAGGCTCAGCCAAGCCATAGTAGCTGCATTATTCACTGAACCGGAGGCAAATCATGCCTTTTAATTTTACTGGGCAGGTAACGGATAATTTTTACGTCTTGGGGCTGGCCGCTTATCCGGTTCACCTTTTAGACGGTCCATGCCCCGTTCTCTTCGAAGGAGGCACCAGCTGCGCGGGAAAGCTATATGTGAACGCAATACGTTCCGTCCTGGGCGCGCGTCAGCCGGAGATACTATTTCTTACTCATGCCCATTGGGACCATTGCGGGGCCGTGTCTTACCTGAAAAAGGCTTTTCCCGGGATGAAAATTGCCGCCTCGCCACGAACGGCTCAAATACTGAAGAGGCCGGGAGCGCTGGAGCTGATTGCAAAACTGAACAAAGACGCTAAAGATATTGTGCATAATTACCCGGAAGTTGATCCGTCCTGCTTGCTTGACGGCCATTTTCAACCGTTCGACGTGGATCTGGAGATAACGGACAAACAAGTTTTGCATCTAGGTAATAGCTCCGCTGTTATGGCCTTAGCCACTCCCGGCCACACACGCGATCACCATAGTTACTATTTACCGGATAAAAAAGTATTAATCGCTGGAGATTCAGCAGGATGCATCGATAGCAGGGGAGCAATGGTATGCGAGTTCCTCCATGATTATGAAGCATATATTACTACTATAAAAAAGTTAGCGGATCTTCCCATGGAGATACTTTGCCAGGGGCACCGCATCGTCCTGGTAGGCCGGGGTGAAGTGGCGGCCTTTTTTGAAAGCTCCATAAACGAAGCCATACGCTTCAAAGACCAGGTCTACAGGCTTTTTGATGAAGAATTTGGTTCTGTTGACCGTGTTGTGCAAAGAATAAAGGCGGAACGCTACGATATTCTCCCCGAACCCAAGCAACCTGAAGTTCCGTACCTGATAAACCTTACAGCCAAGGTTAAACATCTGGCCGGGAATATGACGCCTTAAGGAGCCGGCCGTACAAGCCGGCGCTGGATCACAATCAGGCCGTGCGCATCATTACTGAAGGCGAATGTCATGACACGAAGGGGGCCTCCTTTGGAGGCCCCCTTAAATTTTTTCCAGGAAAGTGATGTCTTAATGTCTTATCAAACCTTGGGCTTGGGATAGCTTTCCAATTCCTTCAATGCTTCCGCAATCTCCTCAGCAGGCATCTCGTAATCGACAAGTTTGTTATCCAGGTATGAATCGTAACCGGTCAGGTCCATGATGCCGTGGCCGCTCAGGTTAAAGAGGATCGTCTTCGCTACGCCCTCCTCTTTGCACTTGAGGGCTTCATGGAATACCGCCGCGATGGCGTGGTTCGTTTCAGGGGCGGGGACAATGCCCTCGCTGCGGGCAAAGGCCAGACCGGCTTCATAAGTTTTGACCTGGCTGTAGGCCTGCGGTTCAATCAGGTTGTCCAGTAATAACTGGCTGACCAAAGGAGCCATGCCGTGATAGCGTAAGCCACCGGCGTGGAACGGCTTGGGAATAAAGTTGTGCCCCAGGGTATGCATGGGCAAAAGCGGTGTGGTAGCCGCTGTGTCGCCGAAATCATAAAGGAAGGTGCCCTTGGTCAAAGTGGGGCAGGCAGACGGCTCAACCCCGATGATGCGCACGTTCTTACCATAAATCTTATCCCGGATAAAGGGAAAACTTACCCCCGCAAAGTTGCTGCCACCGCCGACACAGCCGATTACGATATCGGGGTAGGTGCCCAGGTACTCAAACTGTTTCTGCGCCTCCAATCCGATAATGGTCTGGTGCAGCATAACATGATTGAGCACGCTTCCAAGGGCATAACGAGTATCCTTGCTCGTTACCGTATCCTCGATGGCTTCGCTGATGGCAATCCCCAAGCTGCCAGGCGTGTCGGGATATTTGGCCAGCATTTTACGGCCAAAGTTGGTGTCCTGGCTGGGGCTGGCCACGCACTCTGCACCCCAGGTCCGCATCAGGATCTTACGGTACGGTTTCTGCTCAAAACTGACCCGCACCATGTAAACTTTTAACTCCAGGCCGAAGAGCTGGGTAGCCATGGCCAAGGAGCTGCCCCACTGGCCCGCCCCCGTTTCCGTGGCGATACGCTTGATGCCGAAAACCTTGTTGTAATACGCTTGCGCTACGGCCGTATTGGGCTTGTGGCTGCCGGAGGGACTGACTGATTCATCTTTAAAATATATCTTGGCCGGGGTGCCGAGGTACTTCTCCAGGTTGTAAGCCCGTGTCAGCGGTGAAGGTCTCCAGATCGCAAGGATGTTGAGCACTTCGTCAGGGATATCGATCCAGCGCTGTGTGCTGACTTCCTGCTCGATGAGATTCATGGGAAAAATCGGAGCCAGATCATCAGGCCCAATCGGTTGCCCTGTTCCGGGATGGAGGGGCGGCTGCATAGGGGTTGACATATCAGCTGCGATATTGTACCACTGCCTTGGCATATCACTTTGATTCAGGAACACTTTCTTAATTTCCACGCTTATTCCTCCTTGGATTATACTAAACCAACCATCGGGGACAATGGATCTCCGTTGATACAACCTGAACCACCCTAGTTGAAGAAGAACATGTATCCAAGCATGCCAAAATAATTAATACTATTGCCCTTTATTCCCCCTGAACCTTTTGTAAACATTACCCTCCTACAGTTCCACATCAGTACTGCAAAACCCCGTGAGATGCCCGCCGGAGAGCCCTGGTTAAGATATGGCCTGCCACATGCAAAGCAAGTGTATAACCTTTCTCCGGCTTGAACCGAGCTTATTTTCAATAACCACATCCTTTCAAATTATTTCAATTAAGCCTAAAACACCTTAACATAATAGATCTCTTATTGTCAATATTATATTTACATTGTCAATATTTTACATAGTCAATCAGGTCAGATCTTGGGGGTCGGGTCTATTTTCTTGACATAGGAGCCCGTAATTCCAGCCCGCCGGTTTCGGATTAACCCCGCATAATTTATAGCGCGCCGGCGCAATTTGGCTCCTTTATTGTCATTATCTGTCAGAAAAGCGCCTTGTTTTTTGTTTCCAGTTATTTTATAATATAATGGAAAAAGGCAGAAGCCTCATACTTCTAAAATCAGGTGAAGGGAGGACGGGACAAGACAGGATTCCCTTCTTCTTTTTTTGAGGGAACCCTGCCCAGTTTATTATGGATGAGCGTGGTTTAATCTATGGCGCCGATCCTCGGGCGGAAGGGCTGAGGTCCGGGAAGCTGAAATCAAAAAGAAAGTTGCGAGATAAGAGGCTTGCAAAGGCCATATCTGTCATAATTATTTTGTTATTGTGGGCTGGACTTGTTTACGGGGGATATTATCTGGCTTGGGAACACCTGCGCGAGAACAGGGAGTATTTCACCAGCCAGGTGGAAGAGCTGAAGCGGGACAACCGGCGTATGGAGGAGGAGATAACGGGTGCGCTCAGGTTGTTTCAGGGGGAGCTGGAGAACTACAGGGGAGAGATTCAGCAGATTCGGGACGAGATGGGCATGATACAGGAGGAGCTGGAACTGACCGGGGAGTCCATCATCGGGACGGACGAGACGCGCCGGAGCATACAGAAGCGAATGGCTGAGTTGGACAGCCAACTGGGCGGCTTAAAGGAACAACTGCGCAAACTGGAGGAGTCTGTCCGTGCTTTGTAAACTGCATCTATTCATTATATTTGTCCTGGCCCCTTTTTTTGGGCTGGGGATCGCTTACGCGCAGCTGCAGCCTTTTTCCGTACCGGGGATTGCGACCCTGGCCTTGGAGGGGGAAGCGCTCCGGCAGGAGAATCATGGAATATCCATACAGCTTTTGGATATGAGAGAATCCATCCGGGAGATGCGGGCGGCGACTGAGGTTTCGCACGATTTAATCAGCATGATTAGCAGGGATGCTCGCACGGAGCTGCAGGCGTACGAGCAACAGCGTGTGCGCCTGCAGGGTCTGGTGGCTGCCTCTACAGAACAAAGGTACGTTGCTGCGGATATGATCGAGCTCGTCCTTGCCAATATGCTCGGTGATCCTGTGGGGCAGACCTTTGGGGAAAATGCCACCGTAAAGGTCTACTCTTTGAAGGAGGCGGGTTACCGGGGGTTTATGGCCAAGGTGCGGCTGCATAACCCGGAGGCGGTAAGGATGGTCCTGGCGGAAGACCGCGTCAGGAGCCGGGGAGAGACGACGAGTTCCGCCGCAAGGCGCACTGGGGCGATCCTGGCTGTTAACGCCGGGGGCTTTTCTCCCCAGGCAGAAAGCCTAATCCCCCTGGGCATTACCGTTATTGACGGAGAGGTAGTTACCTTTACTACACATAATTCCCGGCTGAGCTTTATCGGATTCAACCGCAGCGGGCAGCTTGTGGGGGGGCAGATTGAAACTATAGAGCAGCTGCATGAACTAGATGTTCTGCACGGAGCCAGCTTCCTGCCCACATTGTTAAAAGACGGGGAGAAACAGCCCATTCCGGCGGCTTGGGCCAATACCAGGCAACCCCGCACCCTCATCGGCCACTTTCAAAACGGCGATCTCCTTTTTGTGGTCATCGACGGCAGAAGAGAGGGTTGGAGTTTGGGAGTGACGCTGGAGGAGGCGCAGGAAAAGCTGATCGAGTTCAAAGTACGGGACGCTTACAATTTGGACGGAGGGGGTTCCAGTACCTTCTTCTACGACGGGAAGGTTCTCAACCGCCCTTCCGACGGTCGGGAGAGACTTGTAACGACGAATATTGTGGTGATGCCATGAATAATACCTTTTCCCCTTCCATGATATACTTCTGAATCACATTCCCTGATTATGCGTGCAATAGTTGTGTAGCCCCTGAAAGAAGTCCTCATGCCTATGGCATAGGCCTTTTTTGGGGCTATTTATTATTCAGGGAACAATATTGACCATTCCGCATTGCCTTGATGATCCCACTTATTTTCCGCACCCTTAGATGATAAAATTAGCAATTTATCCGGTCAACATTTAACTTTCAACGGTGCCCGCCAATGGATAAAAACCGCCTCTTTTTTCTTGCAGAAAACGAGAGAGAGCCTCTTTAGTGTCCGGTTCACAGGCAAAACTTAAGGTGGTTAGGTTCCGGATTTCTTTTATCAGCTGTTCTTTTTCCCGTTGCACTTTTTTCTCTAGGCTTTTAAGTTTCCGTTTATCCAGTTGGGAAGAGTTAACAACAACAACAGGCAGGCACCGAGCTGATACGCAAACTCGTCCCACAGCGTGCGCAGGTGAACGCCGCCTTCGACCTTGCGTCCTTGGGTTGCGTCGCAGGTCTGGTTTGTGAAGACGGCGACCCCATTCACCTTTTCGGGGAGTCGTCCGCCGACGGCCTCCCGCAGTCCCTCCGCGTAAGGCGACCCCTGCAGCCGTTCCGCATGCTTCGCCAGATGCCACAAGGCCACGAGCGTGTGCGTCTTCCCGCCGCCGAAGGCGGTCTGCAAGCTGATGATGCGGTCTCCGGTCTCACCGCCGCGGCGCAACGCGCCCGCTACCAGACTGAGCACGGTGGACAGTCCGCTCGTCAGGTACGTCTTGCGGAAGAACCCCTCCGGGTCGAGATAAAGCTCCGGCGCCGTGCCACAAACAACGGCCCACAGGTTTGCCGCGAAGACCGCTTCTGCGAGGCGTCCTTCACGAATATCTTCGTGGGGTATGGCCACCGCGTACCAGGGTTTGAGGGATTGATCCATTGAGCGATTGAGTGATTGAGTCATTGGCGGTTTCCTTTGGCGGTTCGCTGCGAGGCAGAGAAGATTGCAAGGAGTTCGTTCGCTTCAGTCATCAACTCTCTTAGCTTCCCCGCAGGCACAATTTCGGCCTCGACCAGCA
>DMPF01000045.1 GCA_003456095.1 Bacillota bacterium | reverse complement strand
CGGCAGCCCAGCAGCCTCTTGAGGCGCGCGTTCAACTGCTTCAGACGTCGGTACTCCCGCACCTCCTCCACCACCATCTCCATCCACTCCGTATCCACCAGATCCTGCTTGGTGATTACTGTTAAACCTTTTTTTATTTGCAGCAGTTCCAGGATATCCAGGTGTTCCCGTGTCTGGGGCATAATCCCTTCCTGAGCATCGATCACCAACAGCACCAGATCAATTCCGCCAATCCCCGCCAACATATTGTGAATAAACCGTTCGTGCCCGGGGACATCGATTACACCGGCAACCCGCCCGCCTGGCATTTTAAAGGGAGCAAAGCCTAGATCAATAGATACACCCCGTTCTTTTTCCTCAATAAGACGGTCCGTATCCACCCCCGTAAGGGCCCTAATCAGAGCCGTTTTGCCATGGTCCACATGGCCTGCCGTTCCGATGATCATTGTTCCATACCCGCTTCCTCCGGCGATCCTCCTGCGTCCAAAGCCCGCAATACGGCTTTTACCAGCATTTCATCCTGCCTCTCCATAACAGACCGCAGGTCCAGCAGCAGCTTGTTTTTATGCACCCGCACAATCACCGGCGGGTCGGCCCGGCGCAGCTTTGCCGCCAGCAGTCCGGCATTTTGCAGCAGCGGTTCAAGGCAGACCTGCATACTGGGTATGGCTGTGAGGGGAAGAGCCCCCCCTCCGACCCTGGCATGCTCATGGGAAATAGTTACCTGGCAGCAGCCTGCCAGCTGTTCCGCTAGCAGGCGCGACAGGCGTTCCGCCCGTTTGAGCAGTTCGTCACGGGAAATGGTCAACATGCGCAGCACCGGTATCTGCCGCATGGCTTTTGCCTCGTCACAGTAAAGACGCAGCGTCGCCTCTAAAGCCGCCAATGTAAATTTATCCACACGCAGAGCCCGCAAGAGCTGGTTTTCCCTGATTCGGTCCAGATACTTTTTTTTGCCGGCGATGATTCCGGCCTGAGGTCCGCCCAGCAGCTTATCTCCACTGAAAGTGACCAGATCGACCCCTGCCCCGATTGATTCCTGAACCATCGGTTCCCGGGGCAGCCCGAAGCGGCTCAGATCCACCAGGACACCGCTGCCCAGGTCCTCCATACAGGGGATATTGTATTCCGCTGCCAGCTTTACCAATAAACGGGCCGGAACCGCCGCGGTGAAGCCCATGATCCTGTAATTGCTGGTATGGACTTTAAGCAGCAGGGCTGTCTGCCCATTAACAGCACGGCGATAATCCTTCAGGTAGCATTTATTCGTTGCTCCCACCTCAATAAGTCGCGCTCCACTGCTGGCCATCACCTCGGAGATGCGAAAGCTTCCCCCCACCTCTACCAGTTCGCCCCGCGAAACTACGACCTCCCGGCCGGCCGCCAGCGAGTTCAGCGAGAGAAAAACCGCTCCCGCATTGTTGTTTACCACCAGGGCAGCCTCAGCACCGGTGAGGTAGCATAGCAGCGACTCAATGTGCTCGTAACGGCTGGAACGCCTCCCTGTTTTTAAGGACAGCTCCAGGTTGCTGAAGCTCTCCCCAATCTCTTTTAAAGCCTGCACCGCGGCAGGCGCCAGGGGGGAACGACCCAGGTTGGTGTGCAGGATCACACCGGTTGCGTTAATCACCGGACGCAGGTGTGGCAAAGTTTGCTCGACAATTGCAATAAGGGCCTCTTTGGCCAGCCCGGCGGAAGAAAACTTAAGCCCCTGCAGTTCTTCAGCAACAGCGTTTAAAATCAGCATCCTTTTGCGCGCCAGCAGATCCCGTACCGCGTCAGCCGCAAGGTGACGGGGAAATTCGGCCAGGCTTTCCTGCAGTATTTTTTCCTGTAAAACCCTCTCCACTGAGGGTAAAAGACGCAAATAATCCTGGCGGTCATTTTTCGACATTTTTTTACCCCTCTCTTAAAATTTCAAGCTACAAAAACACATACAGTATATCATGTTTTGGGTGGAGATGAATGATATGAAGGAAATTGCCGCCAGCAAAAAACAGACCCCGAGCGCTTTTGCAGACAAAACAACTACAAATAGCGCCAGGGTCTGTTTTTTAACGGGTTACTGCAGGCTGCGCTCAGTATCAGCCTGAAACGCTTGCGGAAGGCGGCTTAAACATCGGCGCGCCCAAGGGCAGTACGGGACGGCCAAAAAGTTCATTGAGATAAACAGCACAGGCCACGTAAACCATACCCAGGGCAAATATCAGCAGCAAGTACCAACCGATCACCCCAATGCCCACTACGCCCAAGAAGGTCAGACCCACAAGCCAGAGGCCGACATCCAATAAAAGAACCAGAGTGAAAACAGTTGAACTGACAAGTCCTGTAGCATATAAAAGGGCGAGAACATAAGCAGCCACCACTAAAAAGCCGACACCGTGCAGAAAAGGCGGAACAGGGGCCGGGGCCTTGATCCAGATCTTAACCATTTCCCCGACAGCCGGCGTAATACATAGCATCAGACCGAAAAGAACCAAGGGGGTGGCCAGCAGCGTGCCACCTCTGCGAAAATCGATCAAGCCGCAGATCACCTGCACCAGACCACCGAAGAGAAGCCAGGGAATGATAAGCGGTGCGCCTTCCGGGGGAATCCATCCCAGATTTAACACGGAGAGGGGAATAACCACGGTGCACAACCCTAAAATCCCACACGCCTGCGCGTTACCCCAGGAAACCTCTTTGCCCATCTTGTCTTTCCTCCCTTTATTTTTTGGCTGCGTTTATGATGATGAATAGAGTGCGTATACCTCTTAATTACATATTTACAATATATGCAACAATTTGTCAAGCCGTAATATTGATATGTATCTTAACAGCGTGTCATTGGGTATGCCCCGCCAACGTTTAAAAAGATTGTGCTCAATTTGAAACTGATCCAGGACTTTGCCCACCGTCTGGTTGATCAAATCATCCAGGGTTTGGGGATGGTGATAAAAGGCCGGCATAGGCGGCAGCAAAATAGCCCCCGTTTCCGTCGCCATGGTCATAAGGCGCAGATGCCCCCCGTGCAGCGGCGTTTCCCGTACGACCAGGACCAGTTTGCGGCGCTCCTTGAGCTGCACGTCGGCTGCCCTGATCAAGAGGTTGGCATTATAGGAATTGGCAATGGCGGAAAGGCTTTTGATGGAACAGGGGGCGATGATCATGCCTTCTGTTTGGAAAGAACCGCTGGAAACGGATGCGGCGAGGTTGCAAATATTATGCACCTCCGCAGCCATTTTTTCCACCTGGCTGACTGTGTATCCCGTCTCCAGTTCAATCGTTTTCCTGCCCACATCGCTGATAATCAGGTGGGTTTCCATACCCAGACGATATAGCTCCTCCACGATGCGTACGCCGTAAATCGCGCCTGTTGCGCCAGAAATGCCAACAATTATTCGCAAGGCCGCTGATCCCTCCTTCGCAAAATTTCGTTAGCCCGTGTTACCGCTGTGCGGGGCAGGGTAAGGCGCCGGTAGCGTTCCCCCGCCGGGCCTCCCGGACGGGCGGTGGCATCAAACCCTAGCTTGGCTGTTTCCCCATTTTCTGTGGAAGGGTCGATTACATAGCCTTCCAACCCCGGCAGGCAGAGCAGATCTTCCCCCCCCTGAAAACGGGTGGCCAGCGCCCAGAGCACCTCTCGGGGGCTGTGAATATCCACATCCTCATCTACCACGATCAGATGCTTCAGGCGCCTGTCCAGGTTAAGGGCCAGGTGGATAAGGCGGCGCACATCCCGGCGGGACAGGGCAGAGGCTACCTGAATCACGCCCTGAAAGGTCAGGGAGCCAGGCAGAAAAGCCACATCCAGCACCTCCGGGAGCAGCCTGTTTAATTCCTGCCATAGCTCCGCCCCGGTAAAAGCGGAGACGATAATGTCTGTTTCAATACCCCAAGGCGGGATCACGGAGAGAATGGGCGCGCGGCGGCAGGTTAGCGCCCGCACCTCGAAGATTGGGCTTTCTGCTGCAAAATAATAACCTGTGCTTTCACCGAAGGGGCCTTCTTTTTCCCTGATACCAGGTAGGATCTCCCCCTCCAGGATGATCTCCGCCAGCGCCGGTACAGGTAAATCCACGCTTACGGCCGGAACAAGGGGGACAGGCCGTCCGGCCAACGCTCCCGCCAGCTCCAGCTTGCTGTGCAGTCCTCGCTTGAGCGTAACGGCCGCTGCCAAAAGCTCGGCTGGGTGCAGCCCCAGGGCTACTGCCGCCGGCAGCGGCTTTCCTTGCTGTTCCATGATTTTAAAATAGTCGGCAAGTGGGGGATTGGCCAGAAAAACACCGAGGCGGTTTTTTCCTTTTAACTGCAGCCGGTGGATCCCTGAATTTAATCTGCCCGAAAGGGGATCTTTGGCGATGAGCACTCCGGCGGTGATGTAAGGGCCTGCGTCACCTTCGTGAAAATGGGGAACGGGCAGGAGAGCCGGGAGATCCGGCTCTCCTGTAATTATCTCCTCCTGGCAGGGCGCCGGTCCCCTGATCATCTCCGGTGCCGGTGCGGCTGCCCGTTTTTGTAAGTAAACATCCCGCAGCTCCTTCTCACTGCAACCAAACGCCAGGGCCAGTTTGCGGCGGCTTGCCAGCAGGTTGCCTACCACTTTTTTCCCGGGGCAGCCTATTACGTTTTCAAAGAGTACTGCCGGGCCTCCCCGCTCTCCCAGCACTTGCTTGAGCACGGCAGTAATTTCGAACTGATGGTGGATCGCTTCACTGACCTGCAGCAGGTCTCCTTCTTCTTCTATGGCATTTAAAAACCTGCGTAAGTCTACCTCCATTTCAATCTACCACCTTGAAAGCCAAGATAATTGGTTACTGCTCGTGCTTACATATACACCAGGGTGCAGGATGTTTTTTCACTGCTTCTTCAATCTTCCTTCAGGGAGATGCCGCCGGACATATGATATGGTTTTGTCGGAATACCTTCCACATTTTCAGTGATTTTAATGGACCAAATATGGTTGGTCAGCTGTCCCCTGCCCAACCTGATGCGCAACGAATCCGGATATTTATCGGGATCTCTGGAGATTAAGCATTTTACGAACCTGCCCCTGTATTTACGGATTCCCGGTGTAAGGTCCCTGATCACCCTGAGGGTTTCCACATTTTCCTCAACATCCACCAGTTTCGTGAGTATATAAGTATCCCATTCCTGCCGCACGACAATTACCTCCTTATTATTTCATTAATCTTTAAAACCGTAATTCTTCCAGCTGCTCAGCACCTTTTGCTGTACATCTTCAGGATAGATATCTTTATTGCTGAAGATTACCTTAATCGGCGTTTCTGCCAAAGGCCAATCCAAGGGGAACAGGCAGTCGAATAAAACCTTATCGCCTTTTCCGTACTTCCTGTCTTCCGGACTGGCAAAAGGATACAGAGGAGTGCCCACATGGCTCGTATAGATATGGATCCCCCTGGAGGGGTGGAGTTTGGTGCAAAGATCATGGATCAGCTCATTGATATTATAGATATCGGTCTTGTCATCCACCACCTGGACCATATGGAACCAGGGAGCCAGTTTGCTGCCGAATACCAGGTGGCCGATTTGATGGGCAATGCCGGGATAGGCGTTCTTAACCCCCACAACAACCAGGTGATGGGTGGATTCGGGCAGCATGTATACCCCGGTAATCGGTATCTGTTGGCTTTCCAACAATTTTCTCATTTCCAAGGCTAAGGAGAAGGAGCGTAGCAGCTGGCCTTCATCTGTAGGCACGCCCATATTGGAGACGGTAAGGATGGGGTTATTCCGATAGGTAACACATTTAACTTTATAAACTGTCCGGCCGGCCCTGGGCGAAGTCCTGTAACCGGTATATTCACCGAAAGGAGCTTCTTCAATGCCCACATGGGGTATAACTTCCCCTTCGATGATAATCTCAGAGTGTGCGGGGACTAACAGGTCATTTGTCTCGCATTTTACCAGTTCCACCGGTTCTCCCATTAATTGCCCCGTGTAATAAGATTCCGGATAAGCTGCCGGCGCACAGGCAGCAACTCCAGACAACGGGTCCATACCGATTACGGTGGCAAAAGGCATTGGTTTATTCAGTGGGGCATATTCACCGTAAAACATCTTGCCCATATCGGAGAAAGGAAGGACCGGTCCGCACATGGTTGTTTCATCAAATACCATCTGGCGGTACATGCCCCAGTTTACATTTTCTGGATCATTCAAAGAGGCTCCCACTACCATATGCCAGGTGCAGAGGTAGCGGCCGCCGTCTCCACCGTGGACCATCGGCGCGACTAATTTGAACAGGTCCACATCGGCGCCGGTAACAATGTTTTCTTTACATGGCGCATTTCTTCGTTCTATTTCCACCGGTTTGATCGGAGGATCGGTAATGCGGCGGACATATTCATCCTGCAGCTCATTAATCGGGGTGTCTGGATCCAACCCCAAGGAGATATTTAATCTACGCCAGGT
>DMPF01000174.1 GCA_003456095.1 Bacillota bacterium | reverse complement strand
TGGATGGAGATGGTGGTGGAGGAGGTGCGGGAGTACCTCCATCCAACTTTCCTTGCCGACGCTCCCATCCACACCGTTTCTTCTGTTACAGGGGCTGGTCTGGCGGAGCTGCGGGCAGCGATCCGGGAACTGGGAGAAACTGTGCAAAAGCGGGATGAAAACGCCCCCCTTTATATGCCTCTTGACCGTATTTTTTCCATATCCGGTTTCGGTACGGTGGTTACAGGCACACTGTTGACCGGCAAAGTAAAGGTGGGACAGTTCGTGGAGGTGCTGCCGCCTGGGCGTGAACTGCGCGTCAGAGGCATACAGGTACACGGGGGAATGGTGGATGAGGCGGCAGCCGGGCAGCGGGTTGCCGTAAATGTTCCCGGTCTGGAGCGGGGGGAAGTGGCCCGCGGCAGCGTTATGGCAGCACCTGGTTATTTTCACCTCACCCGCTTTTGTGATGCCCGGCTCAGGCTCCTCCCTGGGACCAGGCCGTTAACCAATCTTATACCGGTGCATTTTTACCTGGGTACGGCACGGGTAACGGCACGCCTGCTATTACTGGAAGGGGAGGAGATGGCGCCGGGTACGGAAGGATTTGTGCAGTGCCGCCTGGATAAGCCTCTGGTGGTGCGACGGGGCGACCGTTTTATCGTGCGTTCCTATTCCCCCATGATTACTATCGGCGGCGGGATTATTCTTGACGACCAGCCTCCCCGTCACCGGCGTTTTCGCCCCGAGGTGCTGGCACGCCTGGAAGAATTGGAACAGGAAGATCCCCGCCCCTTTGTCCTGCAGAAATTAAAAGGTGCGGGTGGGGCAACGCTTATGGAGCTTTCACAATCAGTCCAGTTGAGCACAGAACAATTAAAGGGGATACTGGAGACCTCTATTCAGGATGGAGATCTGGCCAGGCTTGGCGATTATTATGTAACCGGAGAGACACGGATGGCTTGGGAGCAGACGGTTCGGGAAAGGCTTAAGCAGTTTCACCGGGAGAAACCGCTGCTGCCGGGAATGGCCAAGTCACTGCTGGGTGGTTTTTTGCCCCGCAAAGCGGCGGGCCGGCCTTACGATGCCTTGCTGGAACAGTTAAAAAAGCAGGGTCTGGTTGTGATCAGCGGTGAACTTGTGTCGCTGGAGGGTTTTGTCCCCCAACCAACTCCCGCTCAGGAGGAAAAGTTAAAAGAGCTGCTGACCGCATTACAAAAAGCGGATATAAGTCCGCCCCCACTCAGGGAACTTTGGCCGCTGCTAGGAGTAAAGAAAGAAGACGGCGAAATGCTGCTGGATTATCTGCTCTGGCAGAAGCAGGTTATCAAAGGGGGGGAAGATTATTATCTGCATCATGCCGTAGTGGAAAAGTGTTTACAGGTCCTGCGGGAACATTTTTCCGTAAACCGCAGCATCACGCTGGCTCAGTACCGGGACCTGCTGCAGGGCTCGCGTAAAGATGCTCAGGCTATTCTGGAATATTTAGACGGCTGCAAATACACGCGGCGGCTGGATAACGAACGTGTACCTTTCAAATTTCCCGGTCTGTAACTATTACCGTGGAAAAACATATTCCCATAACTGAGCTGAAGGCAGGATTTTTTTTTATATATGTCGAAGTCAAAATTCAGGAAGGGGTGTTGAAAGGAGGTCGGTTTTTGGCTTTGCGTGCGGGTGAATCGTAAAAATTTTGGGCAAAAAGGGGGTGTTTAAGCGCGCAGAGAAGTGCTAGCAGGCTTTAACAGGGAAAGACGGTATTCTTTATTTCCTGAAGTGAGGTATGATAATGAATACAGAATTGATGACCGCAGAACTGCAGGATTTTATTCAGAATCATGATCTGTACGGATGTATCCAGTGCGGTCGCTGCACGGGCGGCTGCCCGGTAACGGTACGCACCAACCTGAATGTGCGCCGCTTTGTTTATAACGCCCTTGACCAGAGTATGCGCGACGATCTGGCTAAACTGCCGGAAATATGGGACTGCACGGCCTGTAATACCTGTGCGGTGCGTTGTCCGAAGGGCCTGAAGCCTGTGGAGGTGCTGATGGGGTTGCGCAATATCCTTGTGGTGGAGCAGGGGACGGTCCAGCCTACGGTACGTGATGCCCTGGAGAGCGTCTTCCTGGAGGGGAACCCCTGGAGCAAACCGCGCAAGACCCGTTCCGATTGGATGGAGGGGCTGGATGTAAAGATTGCCGAGCCGGGAGAAAAGGTGGAGAATCTTATTTTTGTCTGCTGCACCGTTGCCTATGACCCGCGGGTGCAGGTGCTGGCGAAAAATCTCGTTAGCTTGCTTAATAAAAGCGGTGTGGACTATGGCTTCATCGGCGAGAGTGAAGCCTGTTGTGCCAGCGAAGTGCATCACCTGGGAGAGGAAGACCTTTTTCTGGAGATGGTTGAGAGCAACGCCGAGCTGCTTAATGATTATGTTGCGGAAAGGATCGTAGCCATCTCTCCCCACTGTTTTTCCACCTTTAAAAATCAGTATCCGGCTCTGAAGGCCAAGGTGATCCATTATACGCAGCTTATTGCTGAGCTGCTGGAAACGAACAAGCTTAAGTTTAACAAGGAATATCCGCAGAAGATTGTTTTCCATGATCCCTGTTTCTTGGGGAAACAAAACGGCATTTTCGCCGAACCGCGTGCCATTTTGGGGCAAATCCCCGGTGCGGAAGTGGTTGAATTTGAGCGCAGGCGGGAGCGCAGCCTCTGTTGCGAAGGAGGCGGCGGCAAGATGTGGGTGGAATCAGAATCCAAGAAAGAAAGGCTGGCGGAGATCCGGGCCCGGGACGCGGGCACATTGGGAGCAAGTATCCTCGCCGTAGCTTGTCCTTTCTGTGTTTTAACCCTTGATGATGCGATCAAGGCAAAAGGCCTGGAGGAGCAGCTGCGGGTGGCCGAGTTGCTGGAAATTATCGGTGACCTGGTGGATTAGCCTCCCGGTGTTTCAGGCCAAGACCGATAAAAAAGTAGGAGGTGGAGTAAAGGATGAACATTTTTGTTTGTGTCAAAAGAGTTCCAGATACCTCTGAAGCCATCGTAAAAGTGGATAGTTCGGGCAGGGGTGTGGACAGCAGCAAGTTTTCCTTCGATATTAACGAATCGGACAACTATGCGGTTGAAGAAGCCATGCTGATCAAAGAGGCAACAGGGGGTAATGTGCGGATTATCTGTGCCGGGACTCAGGATGTGGATGTAATGATCCGCATGGCCCTGGCCAAGGGGGGAAACAGTGCCATGCGCATTGACGATCCCCGTATCAACGTAATCGACCCCTTGCAGGTGGCCAAAGTACTGGCTGCAGCCATTAAAGGAAAAGAATTTGACCTGGTTTTAACCGGTTGTATGGCCAACGATGACGGCAATATGGCGGTAGGTGTGGCTCTTGCGGAAGAGCTGGGCGTCCCCCATGCGGCCATGGTGAAAAAGGTGGAGGTCGGCACGGGCAAGGTAAAGGTTTACCGTGAACTGGAAGGGGGCCTCTCCGAAGTGGTGGAGATGGATCTGCCGGCGGTAATTACGATCCAGACCGGTATCAATGAACCCCGTTACGCCCCAATCCGCGGTATCCGGGAAGCTCAGAAAAAAGAACTGGCCGTATTAAAACTGGAAGACCTGGGGCTGGCACCGGAAATGGTGAGTGAAGAAGCATCCTTAATTGCCCTGGAAAATTTTTATATCCCCGAAGTGGAATCCAAAGCGGAGATCCTTGAGGGCGATCCGGACCAAAAAGCGGTAACCCTCGCGGAAAAATTGGTGAAGGGGGGGCTACTGTAAGATGGGCAACGTATTCGTTTTGGCGGAGCACCGTCAGGGAGTTTTGCGCGAGATTACGCTGGAGATGTTAACCAAGGCGGCGGCTGTGGCCGGACAAACAGGCGGCGAAGTGGTGACTGTGCTGCTGGGCAGCGGCGTTGACGCTTTTGCTGAAAAAGCAGCGGGATACTGTGATCGTGTCCTTTACATGGACACTCCCCTTTTTGCCGATTATAGCGCGGAAAAATACCAAAAAGCTTTAGCCCCGCTGCTCCGGCAGTATAAGCCGGAGCTTTTCATGATCGGTCATACCACCCAGGGCGTGGACCTGGCGCCGGCTCTGGCAGTGGAACTGAAGCTTCCCTTTGTTTCCGATGTAATCGACATTAATGTGGCGGACGGCAAACTCAAGCCCGTACGCCAGTATTATCAGGGAAAAGTTAACGCCAATTTTGCTTTTAAAGGAGAACCACCTTATCTTGTCACCTTCCGCGAGGCTACTTTAGAGGTAGGCGATGCTGTCAAAGGCGGCAGTGTTGAGAAGATTCCGTCAACGCTGCCGGAGGATATTGCCTACCGCCGCTTCATTGAATATGTGGAGGCGGAAGTGGGCGATGTGGATATTACCCAGTCGGAAATACTGGTGGCTGTGGGGCGAGGTGTTAAAGAAGACAAAAATATGCCCCTTATCGAAGGGCTGGCTGCGGCGTTGAAAGCGGACATCTGCGGGTCCCGTGCGGCCATTGACGCCGGCTGGTTGTCCCATGACCGTCAGGTGGGCACCTCCGGGAAAACTGTTAAGCCCAAACTCTATATCGCCATCGGTGTCTCCGGGGCGTTCCAGCACCTGGCCGGCATGAAAGGGGCCAAGACGATTGTGGCCATCAATAAGGATCCTGATGCTCCCATCTTCTCCGTAGCTGATTTTGGTATTGTGGACGACCTGTTTAAGGTGGTGCCCAAGCTTACGGAGAAACTGAAGGAACTGAAAAGCTGATCAAAGGATGGAATAACGCAATGAACAACAAACCCAAAATCGGCGTTTATGTCTGTCACTGCGGCGTCAACATCGCCAAAACAGTGGATGTTGATGCCGTTTCCGAGTTTGCTTCCCGGCTGCCCAATGTGAAGGTGGTACGCAACTACGCTTACATGTGCTCGGATCCGGGACAGTTTTTGATCCGGGAAGATATTGAAAAAGAAGGATTGAACCGCGTGGTTGTGGCCTCCTGCTCGCCGCGCATGCATGAAAACACGTTTCGTAAGACCCTCAATGCTGTGGGCTTGAATCCCTATTACCTGGAGATGGCCAATATCCGGGAGCAATGTTCATGGGTCCACGAGGACCGGGATGAAGCCACAGCCAAGGCCAAAAAACTGATCTATGCCGCTGCGGCTAAAGTGCGCCTGCTGGAACCCCTTTATGAAAAAGAGGTGGATGTGGAACCAGCATCTCTGGTCATCGGTGCCGGTATCGCCGGCATCCAGGCAGCCCTGGATATTGCCAATGCCGGTTTCAAGGTTTACCTGGTGGAGAAGACCCCGTCGGTGGGAGGGCGCATGTCCCAGCTGGATAAAACCTTCCCTACTCTGGACTGCTCCGCCTGTATCCTTACTCCCAAGATGGTGGATGTGGCCAATCATCCCAATATCGAACTGCTTGCCTATTCCCAGGTGGAGGAGATCGCCGGCTATGTGGGTAACTTCGATGTAAAGGTGCGCAAAAAAGCACGCTTTGTCGATGTGGATAAATGCACAGGCTGCGGGATCTGCGCCCAGGAGTGCCGCCTTACCGGCCGTATCCCCAGCGAATTCGACATGGGCATGGGCAAGCGTGCAGCCGTCTATATGCCGTTCCCTCAGGCTGTTCCGGCTAAATACACGATTGATCCGGAACGCTGCCTTTTCCTCACCCGCGGCAAATGCGGCAAGTCACCCAAGTGTGCCGATGCCTGTACCGCAGGGGCGATCAATTTTGAGCAACAGGATGAAATCGTGGAATTCAAAGTTGGAACCGTAATCGTCGCCACCGGTTTTGACCCCTTTGATCCGGCACGCAAGCCGGAGTACGGTTACAGCGACTATGCCAACGTCCTAACCGGGCTGGAGTTGGAGCGGCTGGTTTCCGCATCTGGTCCCACCGGAGGTGCCATCGTGCTGGGCGAAGGTGAAAATGCTTTTGTGCCCAAGGATATCGCTTTCATCAAGTGTGTCGGCTCACGGGACAAGAGTGTGGGCAACGAATACTGTTCCCGTGTCTGCTGCATGTATACAGCCAAGCTGGCCCACCTGGTACAGGAGAAGGTGCCCGGATCCAATGTACGCATTTATTACATGGATGTGCGGGCTTTCGGCAAGGGATTTGAAGAGTTCTATGACAGGGTGCGGCGGGGGGGGGTCCGCTATATCCGCGGCAACCCCTCGGAGATCTTCAAGCGTGGCGATAAACTGGTCGTTAAGGTGGAGGATACCCTGAATGCGGCGCCGCTGGAGGACGAAGTGGATATGGTGGTGCTTGCGGTGGGGCTGGAGCCGCGCAACGATGCCCGGGAGATTATCGACATTCTCCGCCTCTCCCAGTCTGCCGACCGTTTTTACCTGGAGGCCCATCCCAAGCTGGCACCGGTTGACACGGCTACGGATGGCGTTTTCCTGGCCGGCTGTGCCCAGGGTCCCAAGGATATCCCCGATACGGTAGCCCAGGCCAAAGGTGCGGCTTCTTCCGCCCTGGTGCTCCTTTCCAGCGGTAAGGTGAAGATCCAGGCGCAGATATCGTTCGTCAACGAAAATACGTGCCGTGGTTGTGCTTACTGCGTGGAGATTTGCCCGTACGGCGCCATCGAACTGGTTGCCATCAGCCGCATGGGTAACACGGTGCAGGTGGCCCGGGTCAACGAAGCTCTCTGTAAGGGTTGCGGTGCCTGTGCCGCTGCCTGCTTCTCCGGATCCATCCAGCAAAAATCCTTTATGGACAGGCAAATTCTGCCGCAAATTGCCGTATTGGGGGTTATGCGATGAGCACACAATTTGAACCCAATATCGTGGCCTTTCTGTGCAACTGGTGTTCCTATGCCGGTGCTGACCTGGCGGGAACCAGCCGCACCCACTATCCATCCAACCTCAATGTGATCCGCGTGATGTGCAGCGGCCGGGTAAATCCCCTTTTCGTGGTTAATGCCCTGCAGCAAGGTGCGGATGGGGTCCTTGTTTCCGGTTGCCACCCGGGAGACTGCCATTATATGGAAGGCAACTTTCACGCCCGGCGCCGCTTTACATTGTTGCGTGAACTGCTCGAATATGTGGGTGTGGAGCCAGGCCGTTTCAATATGAGTTGGGTTTCCGCTTCCGAGGGTGCAAAATGGAAAGATGTGGTAGGGGAAGTGGTGGAAAAGGCGAAGGAGGCCGGGCCATTTAAGCGGTTCAGGCGTGACAAAATTAACTGGTAAGGGGGATGATCACTTGGTAGATGTGGAAAAACTGAAGAAGATAGCCAGGGAGACTATCTCCCGGGATGATGTAAGGTGCCTCATTGGGTGGAGACAGGGCAGCTATGGCTTTCGGGTAGCC
>DMPF01000008.1 GCA_003456095.1 Bacillota bacterium | reverse complement strand
AGCAAAAAAATCTCGCTGAAAGCGACCACTTTGAACAACGAGAAGCAAAAAATCAACGATAAGCTGGGTAACCCCATTATCATCGGCATCGTGGTGATCTGGCAGGTGGTCAATACGGCGAAAGCCGTCTTCAGCGTCGACAACTATAAGGAGTTTCGCTCGATACAGTGCGACTCGGCGCTGCGCAACACCGTACGCAATTATCCCTACGACATCCCCGGTGACGACAATGAACTCTCCCTGCGCGGCAGCAGCCAGGAGATCGCGGAAAAGTTAAAAGAAGAAATTCAGGAAAAAGTGGAGATGGCCGGCCTGAACGTTCTGGAAGCACGCATCACCCACCTCTCCTACGCGCCGGAGATTGCCGCCGCCATGCTGCAACGGCAGCAGGCTTCCGCGATCATCGACGCCCGGCAGATGATTGTGGATGGTGCTGTCAGCATGGTGGAGATGGCCATGGCCAAGCTGAATGATAAGGATATTGTTCGGCTTGATGAAGAGCGCAAGGCGGCGATGGTCAGCAACCTGCTCGTGGTCCTCTGCGGCAACAGGGATGTCCAGCCGGTCGTCAACAGCGGTACATTATACTGATAAAAGGCAAAGGAACTTCAGGCATGGCAGAGACAGAAATAAGTACAGGGACAGAAACTAATACGGGGTCGAGAAAAAAGCAGCTCCTGCTGCGCCTCTCCCCTGCTCTCTGGAACGAGCTGGCCGCCTGGGCAGAGGTTGACTTTCGCTCGATCAACGGGCAGATTGAATATCTTTTAAGCGAATGTGTAAAACAAAGGAAAAAAGGGCGCAAAAGCGAAGGCTGATACGGTATATTATTAAGCAAGGAAGTGAGTATAATTGGTAAGCTCTCATGCGATTATCTTTATGTCCATCTCACTATTGGTGATCATTACCTTTCCGCTGGGGTTGGCCGTCTACCTTTACCGGAAGGAAAAGATTGCCCTGAAGGCGATACTTGTTGGCGTCCTGGTATTTATCGTCTTTCAGCTGCTCACGCGCCTACCGATCCTCTCCGCGCTGGGCAATCAGCCGTGGTTCAGGGAGCTGTCAGCATCCAGCCTGCTTTTCAGCGCTTTGCTTGTCGGCGGCCTCTCGGCCGGTCTTTTTGAAGAAACGGGACGTTATCTGGGCTTTCGCTATTTTCTCAAGGATAAGCTCTCCTGGCAGAATGGTATCGCTTTTGGTATCGGTCACGGCGGCATTGAAGCCATAGTGCTTGTTGGGTTGGCTTATATAAATAACATTGTCTTTAGCATCATGATCAACCAGGGCCTGTTCGACAGCGCCATTGCGCCGCAGCTCGGCACCGAGATGGCCGCCTTCGTCAAAAGCCAGCTGATCAGCACGCCGCCCGCAACTTTCCTGCTCGGCGGCCTGGAAAGACTGCTGACCATCATTATACATATTGCGCTCTCGCTGCTGGTGCTGTATGCTGTGATTAGCAAGAAACTCGCTTACCTTGTTTACGCTATATTGCTGCATACCATGTTAAACGCGCTGGCTGTGATCATCGCTCGTGAATTCGGCATCTGGTATGCCCAGCTCTATATTTTTGCGCTGGCGGCCACGGCGGCCTTCTATATCGGCAGGTCACGCCGCTTTTTTGAGCGGCTTACAGGAGGGTAGATAAGGGCGCTTTTTGATGCGGGATGATTTTTTGGCCTCAGCAATTAACAAGATGGCAACAGCTGCTTTTTCCTGTTTTTGCCAGTCTAGAGAGATCAGGCTTGCCGTGTTATTCGGTTCTTGCGCCGCGGGCCGGCACAGAGAAAACAGTGATCTTGACTTGGCCGTGCTGCTTGCCGGGCATTCTTTTTTGCGCACTGATTTAGCCAGGGGAGAACAGAAAAGAAGATTGGTACACGACCTGACTGTTTTTTTTCAGACATCTCGGGTGGATCTGGTATTGCTTAATCAGGCTTCACCGCTATTAAAGCTGGAAGTGGCAAGGAACGGCAAGGTAGCCTATGAACAGAATCCCGGTGAATTTGCCGCTTTTGTTTCCCTGGCCGTGCGCCAGCAAACAGATGACCGGCTGTTTACCCGCCTGCACAGGGCTTACTTAAAAGGATAACCAGGAGGGTGTTGCAAATGGTCAACAGGCAGGTTGCGGAAAGAAAGCTTAGTAAATTAAAGGGCTATCTTGAAGAATTGTCTGCATATCAGGATCTTTCCTGGGATGAGTACCGCGCATCTTTTCCGCACCGGCGTACGGTGGAAAGGCTGCTTCAGCTAATCGTTGATGTAGCGGTAGACATTAATACCCACGCGGTTGTCGACGCAAAGGAAAGTCCTCCGGCTGACTCCTTTGATTCCTTTATGCGGGCGGCAAATTTAGGTATGTTTCCTGATGAGTTTGCACAAAAAATCGCTCCTTCAACCGGGGAACGCAATATTATTGTGCATGAATACGAAAAAATTGACGATGCTTTGGTTTATCAGAGTATCAGAGTGGCCTTGCCCATGTATCGGCAATATCTTGCCTTCGTTCGTGATTTTCTGGAGCATCAATGAATTAATTGGAGCACCCTCCCGCACCATGCGCCTGCTGCGCCTCTCTGCTGCCCTTTGGAATGAGCTGGCAGCCTGGGCGAAGGTGATTAAAATTTATGAACAAAGGAATGTTTAATGATGACGCATCTGCTGGAGCTGGACAACATAACTAAAGCATTCGCCGGCAAGACGGTGGTTGACGGCCTCAGCTGCCAGGTGCGTGCTGGTGAGGTGCTGGGGATGCTCGGGCACAACGGAGCCGGCAAGACCACCACCATCCGCTGTGTTCTTGGCATCATCCGCCCGGACAGCGGCAGGGTTCTCTTCCACTTCAACGGGGGACCATCACCATTGCTCCCGGCGCTGGTAGGGTATCTGCCGGAAGAAAGGGGCCTGTATAAAAAGCAAAAGGTGCTGGATATCCTGCTTTATCTGGCAAAACTTAAAAATTACCCGGTGGCGCGTGCCCGGCAGCGGGTCAGGCAATACCTGCAAAAATTTGACCTGACCGATTGGGAAAAGGGCAAAACGGAAGAGCTCTCCAAGGGAATGGCCCAAAAAATCCAGTTTATTGCCGCAGTGCTGCATGAACCAAAATTGGTGATTCTGGATGAACCTTTTTCCGGACTGGATCCGGTAAGCCAGGAGCAGCTCAAGGCTGAAATTCGCACGCTGGCGGCGCAGGGGGCCGCGGTGGTGCTCTCTTCGCATCAGATGCACCTGGTGGAGGAAGTGTGTGACCATATCTTGCTTCTTGATCGGGGGCAGACAGTTTTGTCGGGGGATCTCCGGCAAATCAAAGAACAGTTCGCCGATTATAAGTGTGAAATTGTCGGTGACAATCGGCATCTGGATTTTTCCTCCATCCCGGAAATCCGTCAGGTTAAGCAGGAAGAAGGCCGTACGCTCATCTATCTGCAGAAAGGCGCGGACCCGGTGAAAACAATGCAAGCGCTGCCGGCGGGAACGACCATCAGGGAGCTTACCTTAAACCGGGTGTCCCTGCACGAAATTTACCTGAGTATGGCGGGGGGAGGCATGGATAATGAGAAATAGTCTGACGGTGGCCTGTTGGGAGATAAAACAACTGATCAATAAATCCTATCTCTTCTCGCTGTTGCTGACACCGGCATTGATCCTGCTCTTTATGCTGGGTCCGGAGCTGCTGGGCCGTCTTACGGCAGAACAGGCAATAAGACACTTATATGTGGTGGATGAACTGGGTGTTTATCAGGATCTGGAGCGGGAGCTGCAGGGCAGCAACCTCACCCTGCAGCTTTACACCGGGGAGCGGGCCAACCTGGAAAACAAGGTGCGGGAAAACAAGGAAGCGGCGTATGTGGTACTATCGCCGCTTAGCTTAACGACCCGGCAGGTGGTGGTTAATACAGGGGCTGAAGGCATACCGGACCTGTCAGCCCTGAAAGCGGCGCTGCGGCGTGTACTCCAGCGGCATGAGCTACAGGGCTATGGCCTGCCGCCTGAGGCGGCAGCCAACCTGGAAAAGGGTTACAGCATCCAAGCTGTTTCACTGGTTGACGCGGCTGACGTTAGCCCGATGCGCAGGACGGTACAGGGCGTTTTTGCCGGCCTGATGTATTTTGTGGTGACCACTACCGGGATGTTGATCATGCAGAGCGCCATTACGGAAAAAAGAGACCGCCTGGCGGAGGTGCTGCTTTCCTCAGTGTCGGCGGGAACGCTGATGCGGGGCAAGATTCTGGGTTGCCTCATCCCCGGAGCTTTGCAGGGCCTCGTTTGGACTGGTTCCGCGGCGCTCTTTGCTTATTTTTATTTTGACCAGCCCGTATGGCAATATTTGCTGGAGCCGCGGCTGGCGTTGCTGCTTTTTTTCCTGTTGGCCGGCTATCTTTTTTTTGCGGCTGTGTTTATCAGTCTGGGGGCAACCATGGATGACCCCATGCAAGCCAGTAACCTTCAGGGTCTGGTGATCATGATCCCCTATCTGCCCATTCTCTTTATCGGCCCGGTGATCGCGGATCCAAACGGCCTGCTGGCAAGGGTGGGAAGTTACTTTCCCCTGACCACCTCCGGGGTGATGTCAGCCAGATTGGTGTTTGCGGAACAGGTTATTATAATGGATATAGTTCTCGCCGCAGCGCTGTTGCTGGCAACCTCGGCGATTACTATCTGGATTGCCGGCAAGATTTTTCAGGTCGGTTTTTTGCTCTACGGCAAAGAAGCCACCCCGCGGGAGATCATACGCTGGCTCCGATCCTGAAATTTTCGCC
>DMPF01000014.1 GCA_003456095.1 Bacillota bacterium | reverse complement strand
TCCAAGCTTCTGATGGAGCTTAATATCAGCAAGGCAGACGGCTCTTTGCCCAAGTTTCTGAGCCAACTGGCAAAGGTAGAGCTGCTTGTCATTGATGACTGGGGGCTGGCTCCCTTAAGCTCTGAGGAATGCCGGGACTTCCTCGATATCATCGATGACCGCGTAAATGCCCGCTCTACCATCATAGGAGAGGTCCCGGTCAACACCCAGGAAAACATGAACGGCCCAGTTGGTCTCATCTTCCGGATCCCCGCAATAAGCTTCCAGTTTCCTGTTCATGAAACGGCCCCCCAACAGTTCAAGCAGGGTTTTACGGCCGTCTGCGTTGGAGATAATGATGTCCGCGTATTCTTCCGTTCCATCCTCAAGCATTACCCCAACCGCCTTGCTGCCCCGGGTGATAATCTCCTTAACTTTGCAGCGGTAGTTGATTTCCCCTCCCAGTGCCTTGTAGCGGTCGGCGATGGAATTGGAAAACTTTTCCGATGCTCCTACAGGCCAGGCAATATCGCCTATTGCCCCATAACCGTGTCTTGCAGGTGAAGGGCATAAGGAATCGAGGGCATGGAATAAACATAGTAGTCATAGAACAGGGTGCCATCAGGGGAAAGGACACTGACACATTCTTTCGTATAGGCCAGTTCCCTGGGCATGGCCTCCAGTTCCTGCCAAAGTTGGCCAACCTTCGTCTGGGGGGAACAACCAAACAAATGGTGAATACAGGCATCAAACGTATAGCCTTTACGTCTCCAGGAAGCACACTGACCGCCGGGCAACGTATGCATCTCAAAAATCCGTGTTTTATATCCGTTTAGCTCGCCGTAGATCCCTGCAGCCATCCCCCCCATACCGGCGCCAATAATGATGATGGAACTTCGATTTGTCATCGAACAAGCCCTCCTATACGTCAAAATGGAAAAAACAAGGGGATGATCAAAATAGTGATCAGGGCAACAAACAACTGCAGGGGAACACCAACTCGCATGAAATCAAAAAATGAATACTTCCCTGCGGCCATAACCATGGCATTGGGGGGTGTAGCCACGGGAGTGGCAAACGCCATGCTGGCGGAAAATGCCACAGCCATAACCATGGGAACAGGATTGACACCCATCTGCTGGGCGGACAAAACCGCTACCGGGTACAACAACACGGCAGTCGCCGTATTGCTGATAAACTGGCTAAATGCAGATGTTATGAGATATAGGCCCCCCAATACGGCGACGGGTCCAATCATACCCAGTGAAGAGATCAGTCCTTCCGTCATAAACGCCACCCCGCCTGTCTTCTCCAGGGCTGTAGCCATGGGCAGCATAGCAGCGATGAGGATAATTGTCTGCCAGTTCACGGAGCGATACGCCTGGTCCGTGTTTCTCACACATCCGGTTAAAAGCATTAGCAGGGCAGCCAGCACCGCAGCAACTACAACAGGAAGCCACTCCAGGACCATCATCAGGAGCATCCATAAAACGATCACAGCTGCAATAAGGGAAAGATAATTCCTCCCCCGTGGCGCCGGCGGCTGTACCGCATGCTGGATCACAACAAGGTCGCTTTTTTCTTTGGTCAACAGGTCGATATCTTTCCATTTTCCATGGACCAGCAGGGCGTCCCCGTATGTAATCCTTTCGTCCGGTGCGGGGCTCTTTGGTTCCTGGTACTGGGGTTTCAGGGCCAAAACCGTGAGGCCGTATTTTTCCCTGAAATTAATGTCCATTAACGAATAGTTGTTTAAACGGGATTGGGGAGTCAGGATCAGCTCCGCCAGGCTTGATTCTTCCGGTTGGAAAGGCTCACGTTCAGATCTTATCCTTTGCAACCCTGTCCCGGCAACAAACCGGTTAAGGGACTCCGTGTCCGCATAGACAATCAGCGTATCCCCCGCTCCCAGGGCGTAGTCTGGCCCCGCCGTAAACTGGCGTACAGAGGCGTTCAGATAAAACCGGAAAAGCCCTTCCTTTTCCCTGCGTATTATATCCAACACGGTGACATCATAAGAGGTGGGCCATTGTAGTTCTTTTAATGTTTTTCCCATAAAACTATTGCGTGCAGGGACCTGCACGGCATGAATATAGGATGTTACCTGGTACTGTTCCAACAGGTCGGCCGCATTAAATGCGCCGCTTCCCAGTTCATTTTCCGGCGGCTTGTCCAGCCACCGTCTCCCCAGGAACCAGAGGTATGCACCCCCCGCCACCAATATGATGATGCCGATGGGGGTAAAGGCAAAAAATGA
This sequence comes from Bacillota bacterium, assembly GCA_003456095.1. Classification (GTDB taxonomy): domain Bacteria; phylum Bacillota; class Dethiobacteria; order DTU022; family UBA8154; genus UBA8154. Next base: position 856 of record DMPF01000014.1, on the reverse strand, counting down.
CAGGCCCTCATAGCCGTAGTTAAGCAAGCTCTGCCTGGCGAGCAAATTGGGGGCAGTCCCGATCAGGGACAATGTACCTCCCATGCTGCTGGCAAACGCCATGGGCATGAGCAGCTTACCGGGATGAAGCTGTATGCTGCGGCAGAGAATGACCACGACGGGCAAGAGAATGGCTACGGTGCCTGTATTGCTCAGAAAAGCACTGAGAACTGCAACCAATAAGATCATAAACATGGTCATCCTGAATTCGCTTTTACCCGACCATTGCACCAACGCATCACCCGCCCTTTGGGCCAGGCCGGTCTGAAAGACCCCCTCCCCCACAATGAAAAGGGCGGCAATCATAATCACAACGCTGTTGGAAAAACCCGAAAATGTTTCGGGTACGGTAAGGATGCCGGTGAGCTTCAACACCATCAGCGAAGCGATTGCGACTAGGTCAGGGCGAAACCCTGGGATTAAAAAGCAAATCGTCGTCCCTGCCAAAATCAAGAATACCAGTTGCATTTCTGTTATCATCTGATTTAAACCCTCTGCTGTATACTTTGCTACTCTTGCATTATTATACTTTATCTATGTGGATTTTTACACGACAATGTGGGGGTAGGCATTTTTGTAACTGCTCAGCTCTTTGATAAAATTATTCCCGATCGCAAAGAAAACGGCCAGATTGTTACCACCGGCGAGGTTTCAGAAGTTTTGGTAGCCAACCGGCTACACCATCCCCGGCCATTAAATGATATTGAAGGCTGGGCCGAAGTTTCAGGTATTGAAGAGCTTTTGCGGGCTAAACCCGGAGCACCTAAACGACGACCGTCTGGGCCGGGCGTTAGAAGACCTTGAGCAATATTTTGAA
>DMPF01000093.1:2977-3314 GCA_003456095.1 Bacillota bacterium | reverse complement strand
CCTTTCCATGGAATCATTGGTCATTTTTTCGTATTCCCGCATGAGGCTCTTCTTTGTTTCCTCACTGCCCGGCCTGGGATGATTGACGATCTCCGGATAGACCATACCACCACCCACTTCAAAATCCCTGCCGTATTTAACCGGTTTCTTTGCCGTGCCAAAGATCATTTCATCGGCACTTTTATACGCCATACTGGTAAATTTAGCCATCAATAACTCCTCCTCGTTTCTTATTATTAATTCAAGCCTTGGGATCAGCCATCGGCCTCTACGTGATTGCCTTTTTCCTACAACGTCCGTTCTGATCATAAGCTATAGCTATGCCGGAAATCACCTC
>DMPF01000093.1:0-2684 GCA_003456095.1 Bacillota bacterium | reverse complement strand
ATCATATGGCGGTTGATGAAGCTATGCCGGAAATCACCTCCTGCATAAACATAGTAGACATAACCACATAAATACATGTAGCCTTTATCTATGCACTGTTTACTATATTAATCATGCAAAAACTATGCCACAATTAAAAATGAGGCAAATTGCCCGATTATTGCCTCATGTTGCACTAAAGCGCCATTCATGTTGTGTTATATTGGAACACCCGGTACAAAGGTAAGCCTGCAAATAAGGTTGCATTTGTCCTTTATTATAAATGTTCCTTAATGGAACATTGCTTCAAAATGGAACAGATCCTTTTAGCAGTTGCATATAAAAACTTCAATTTTATTACATCATGCTGCCTTCACTATATTTTTGTTTCATTTCCTCCCATTTTAATCCACTGCGCGCATCTTCCGCCATGGGAGGCGCCAACTTGGCATCCTTTCCATAAACACCCAGTTTGAAATTTATTAATTCCATGCTTACCCCACCACCACCGCCACAGGCAAAGGGGATCTCGATCCCCTCCCTGCTTAGCAAGCCGGAGATACGGTTAAAGGCATCCACGTTTACAGTAAGACCGGCCGTACCCGTCAGCATAATGGGTTTATATCTTTTTACAGCTTCCACCACGCTCTGGACCGGCACATCATTGCCTAAATCAAGCACCTCATAACCCTGGGCCCGCAGCAGGGCATTAACTATTTTTTGTCCCAGGTCATGGAGGTCACCCTCTGCTGTATGGGTTATGACCAGGCCTTTCTTTTCAATGGCCTTACCCATTTTATTTTCACATATTTCCAGCCCAATCTGCATAGCATCGGAAGCATTCATCGTCTGGGGCAGATAATACACATTCTCCTCCCACAGTTTACTAACATAATTCATAGCCGGGATTAATGCTTTGTCGATAATTTCCATGGGATCCTTCATCTCCAGGTAATATTTCACCAAGGCAGCGGTATCGTTCGGTTCGCCTTTAACGATACTATCGATTATTTCCTGCAGGGCGGGATCATGGGACAACGGCTGTACGGGAGGCATTTTTTCGCTTACGCGCAAATCATAGCGCACAAATATTTTATCGAAATAATCGATCATACGCGCTGCCACCTCCCATTACGTTTGAAAATAGGGTTACTTAATTCTGACTCTTAGCCGTAGATTGCGGCATACTATATTTTCGCATTTTTCGATAAAGGGTATTGCGGCCGATGCCGAGCATCCTGGCACATTTGGAGATATTCCCCTGGCAGATTTGCATGGAAGCGGAGATATGTTTGGCTTCCAGCAGCTCCATGGTCATGGCCTGATCTTTCCCCCCGCCGGGGATGGAGATGCGTAAAAGCTTTTCAGGCAGGTGCCTTTCCTCTATAATATCGGCACCATTTGCATTAAAAACGAACTGTTCTATGACATTTTGCAGTTCCCGCACATTACCAGGCCATGAGTAATCCAGTAGTCTCTTTTGTGTTTCCGGGGATAGCGAGGGCATGGCAGCAAGGATCATACGTAAACAGGTGTTCCGCAAAAAAATGTTAGCAAGCGGCAGAATATCCGTTTCCCTGCTACGTAAAGGTGGAATCTGCAAACTGATTACATTAATACGATAAAACAAGTCCAGGCGAAAGATTCCTTCTTCCACCATGGACAAAAGATCTCTGTTTGTTGCAGCAATAATTCTGGTATCGACGGACATGGGAAACTGTCCCCCCAGGCGCGTGACATTTTTATCCTGCAGTACTCTAAGTAGTTTTGCCTGCATCTCCAAAGGCATATCACCGATCTCGTCGAAAAAAATGGTCCCCCCATGGGCCAGTTCAAACTTGCCGGGGCGCCCCTCTTTCCTTGCACCTGTAAAGGCTCCGGCCTCATAACCAAACAGCTCACTTTCCACCAATTCCCGGGGAATCCCCGCACAATTCACAACAACAAAAGGACCTCGCACCCGCTCACCTGCATTGTGAATAGCCTGGGCAAAGAGTTCTTTGCCTGTTCCGCTTTCTCCCAGAATCAATACTGTATTTTGGGAATGAGCGGCCCGTTGTGCAATTGAAAGGGCCTGTTGCATGGAGGGGTGGGTACCATAAATATCGTCAAATGAAAAGGAGGCCTGGGCGCCGAATGCTTTATTGGCCAGACGCCGGATTGTCTTATACTCCCATAGGCTGATAATCATCCCCATTATCTTTCCTGTTTTATCCTTGGTGATGCGCAGCGCAGAAGAAAATCGAAGTGGTGCACCGTTAAACATCAAGTTTATTTCGCGGTTGAAAAAATCCTTGCCCTCTTGCAGCGCCTGCATAAAGACACAGTCCTTCCCCCATAGGGCGCCGATACTCTTGCCAACCCAGTTCCCCGAGGTAATGCCGAACATTTTACAGGCAACGCTGTTGAGAATGGTAATCCTGCCAAACGCATCGGTAGATATAAGACCGGATGACATCTCTTCAATAATCGTCGTCGCTTCTTTATACGACCTTTCCAGGGAACGGGCAGCCTCCATATAGAGCAGCTGGTTTTCAATGGCTTTTGCCGAGGCAACAACCATGCCCAGGGTATGGGGATGAAAGTCGCTGTAAGCTCCCACCAGGGCAAGAACACCCAGAATTTTTCCCTGCGGGCTGAAAAAGGGTGCTGCCGAACCGTAAAGGGAATTGCGCTCTTGCATAAAGTGTTCTGTGGCTGAGACC
>DMPF01000245.1 GCA_003456095.1 Bacillota bacterium | reverse complement strand
GCTGCAGCAAAGCGGAAGTATAAAATTTATCCACCGTTTTCTCAATACAACCCGGCCGGTTGATCACCGGAATACCCAATCTTTCCAGACGATGTAAAACGTCCATACGGTAAATGACCTGTTCCAGTGATCCCCCGGGAATAGAGCGAACCACTACAGCCTCACATTGATCCAATACCACGCCTTTAACGGAAAGACAAAATTCTCCGCCTATGCTGGAAAAAAAACGGAGTGGAGAGAAAACAATACTTTCCAGACCCCGTTTTTTAAATGCCATGGTCAATTGCTGCGTGTGCCAACTATCCATACTGCCAAGAATGGCGATGCGCATGTTTTCACCTGCTTATCTTGTTACCACTCCGTTTTCCATACCTCCCAAACCCTGCCAACCAATCCGGGACCATGCTTGATCGTCACCTTTCCGGGCTCCCAGTCAGCCGGAATTGCTTCGCCTGTATCCCTTAGGTGTTGCAAAGCCTTAATCTGGCGGAACAGCTCTCCCACATGGCACCCGGCAAGTGGATTCAGCAACTCAATTGACTGAATGATACCATCCGGATCAATTAAAAACCTGCCGCGATTATTTACAGCCGCCTCTTCATTATATACTTCATAAGCTTTGCCAATGCTCCCGTTCTGATCCGAGACCAGAGGAAAAGGAATCCCCCCGGGAACCATTTTGGAAAGCTCCTGATCGTGCCAGGCCTTGTGACTAAAACTACTGTCTGTGCTCACAGCCAGCACCTGCACTCCCAACTTCTGCAGCTCGTCATAGCGGGAGGCGATTGACGCAATCTCCGTTGGACAGATATAAGTAAAGTCTCCCGGATAGAAAAATAGTGCCACCCATTGTCCTTTAAACTGCGATAGCTGCACGTCTTTGAAACTATCCTTGAAGTACGCGCCAGCCTTAAAATCGGGGGCTTTTTGACCTACTTTAAGCATTTTTCGTGCTCCTTTCCTCATATTAAAAAACAAAGACCGTCCTCATTTACGAACCTGCACTTGCCTGCCTGGCAGATCTTTCTTGAACTGTTGCAGTAAGATAATCAAATAGGAATATGGCGATAACTGCACCAACAATCGGAGCGATTAAGAAAATCCAGAAATGTCCCCAGAGATTCGGGCCTCCAAACAAAGTATTCGCCAGGTAAGGCCCAAATGTACGGGCAGGGTTGATCCCTGAGCCGGCAATGTTTCCAGTGGTGGTAACGCAACCAGCCACATAGAGACCAATTACCAAGCCGGCCCACCCCGGAGGGGCGTTTTTACTTAAAGCAATCCCCGCTATCGCTAAAATCAGCATAAATGTCCCGATCCCTTCCGCCAGGAAGGCACTGCCGGCCGAAACGCCGGGGAATGGTGCCGGCGCCCCAAGCCCTCCGACCATGGCGCCCCTTGGTCCGAGGACGCCGTATATGGTCACCGCGCCCAAAAACGCTCCTATAAACTGGGCAACAAGATAAGGAACCACTTCTTTGCCCGGGAAACGCTTGCTCGCCCACAGCGCAATGGTAACCGCGGGATTGATATGACATCCGGAAATGGGACCAAAGACATAAATTGCCGCCATAATCACAAAAGCAAAGGCCAAGCCGATGGCCAGCCAGTCACCAAGGCCGCCCAGAGCGCCAATGCCGATATTGAATTCTGTAGCTCTTGGTTCCCCCTCAGCCATAACCAGCGTAACTGCTGCCGCGCCGGCGCCAAAAAATACAAGCATCCAGGTGCCCACCAGTTCGGAGATAAACTTCTTGCCAAGAGAAGGTGTCATCATCATTCCTCCCAATCAAGATTATAAAGATTGGATGCGGGGCTGTCCAGCCCGGTGCGGGACAGCCCCATCCGGAAAATTTTTTTCCTCTAAATCGCCTTTTCCCATTCACATTTGTCATGCCGCTTCACAAAGAGGCAGATCGCACAGTCCTTGCATACACGGGCCGGCGCACCCGGCGAATCGGGCTGCAGGGCAATCACGTTGGTCATCAGCGTAGCCGTGACAGGCTCGCTGGTTAAGAGGCAAGGGAAATCGGCCAGCCGCATCAAGGAAGAGAATCGGACCGTGATGGCGCAAGCGGGATAAGTGTAGCGCTGCGGGTTTGCGAGAACTTCATTGTTATCGACAGGGCTTAGGTCCACTTCCACCCCGCGTACTTTCCCTCCCCCGCCGAGCGCGGCAATATTAATAATTTTGGCTCCACGGTGGATCATATCCATAAAGTCGCAGTTATGCAGCTCCGCCGCTGCCCCCCTGCCGGGGTATTGTTGCACGTAATTGGTATAGCGCTTCGTCAGCAGGTCCACAACCATGGGCACGGTAAAGCCGTCTTTCTCCAAAATATAGGCAACAGACGCCGCCGTTGAACCGGTTGCCACACTGAGAACTTCATAAGCGTTCTTGTAGCCTTTTTCCAGACCGCGCTTCAGGGTGCTTTCCATAACCCCGGTTGTTGCCTCCATAATTGCCATGGTCACATCATCCTTGGCCATATTGAACATGGACTGGGCGATATGGTGGGCAACATCCCCCACGCAGTAGGCGGGAACAGTCACAATGTTGCCGTAGTGAACACCGGCTTTCATTGCTTTTTCCACCGTTGCGCGCATGCGCTCTTTATACATGCTCATGTACTTGCTTACATCGAAGGATGTATGGCCATGATCAGCCATCAGTTTGGCCTGTGCCGCGCTTGGCGTATCATAAACCATCTTCAGCATGGCAATCTCAT
>DMPF01000046.1:3425-4093 GCA_003456095.1 Bacillota bacterium | reverse complement strand
ACCGTGCCGGCAGAAAATTATATCTACATGGGTTCGGGGAAAGCTCCGGCAGGCTACGTCAAATACGAAGAAATGCTGGCACGGGGGTACGAGAAAGAACCGGATATCCTCGTGGACACGGCTGACGTCTGGACGATCATGTATACCTCCGGTACCACCGGCAAGCCAAAAGGCGTGGTGCGCACGCATGAAAGCTATATCGCCCAGTATATGATCAACAATATCAATATGGGGGTAAGACCAACGGATAAACCCTTACTGGTGATGCCCATGTGCCATGTAAACTCCATTTACTACTCCTTCCCCTACACTTATGTAACCGCTCCCGTAATGGTTTACAATATGGTAAGCTTTGATCCCAAGGACCTGTTGAGAACTATGTCCGCTTACAATGTTACCTTTACCTCACTTGTACCCACACACTACCAGATGATCCTCTCTTTGCCTGTCGAGTATCGCTCCAAATATGATGTGAGCTCTGTCAGGCAACTGCTCATTTCCTCCGCTCCGGCCAGGAAGGAGTTAAAACTCAGCATCATGAATTTTTTCCAATCGGCGGAACTGTGGGAGGCTTACGGTTCCACGGAGGCGGGATTAATCACTTATCTGCGCCCCGAAGACCAGTTAACGAAACTTGGCTCTATCGGGCGCGAGGTCTTTGGCATCGA
>DMPF01000046.1:0-3103 GCA_003456095.1 Bacillota bacterium | reverse complement strand
GCGCGAGGTCTTTGGCATCGATCGCATCAAACTGCTGGACGAATCGGGCAATGAGGTCCTCGATGGTGAGGTCGGCGAACTCTATACCCGTTCCCCCAATGCCTTTCGTGAATACTGGAAAGATACGGAAAAAACGAAAGAAGTATTTCGCGGTGAGTGGTGCACAGCTGGTGATATGGGCAAAAGGGACGCGGAAGGGTACTTTTTCCTGGTAGACCGTAAAAAGAATATGATTATCACCGGCGGTGAAAACGTGTTTCCCTCTGAGGTGGAAAACGTCCTTGCGACGTATCCGGCAGTTAAGGATGTGGCCGTGATCGGGGTGCCCGATGAGAAATGGGGGGAAACGGTAAAAGCCGTGGTTATCCTGCACCCGGGTTATCAAGGCGATGCTGCCATGAAAAAAGAGCTGATCGAGTATTGCAAGGAAAGGATGGCTGGTTTTAAGCGGCCCAAGTCTGTCGATTTTATCGGTGATGACGAGATGCCTCGGACAGCTACGGGTAAAATTTTGCACCGCGTTTTGCGGGAACGATACGGAACCTGGAGTGAAGTATAAAATATAAAAAAATTTAAAACATATTGCTTTTTGTCGTTCAGCTATGGTAACATTAGTATTGTTATTAATATTAATATTTGCAATAACTCATCTTTAGCGGTTATTCGTTAAAATTCATACAACCTGCATTTTCCGACGGAATAATCTGGTCTATAATTAGAGAGGGGGTGATTGTTCAAGCGGTAGAGATAGCTGGGTAGTAAGGGTTTTTTACAAAATTTTAAGGAGGGTCAAAGGAAACGTGAAAGTGAAAATTATTATTGGTTTGATGGTATTGCTTTTGGTTTTACTGCCTGTTTTTGCCGGATGTGCGCCGAGACCAGCTCCGGAACCGGTTGCGCCGGCCCCTGCGCCCGCCCCGCCAGAACCGGGACAGGAGTGGACGCTTGATTTTGCCACGTTCTGGCCGGCAACGGACTTTCAGTTTATCGAAGGCCATGAAGCTTGGACCAAGACAATATCGGATCGTGTTGCCGCAGAGACAAACCACACGATTAACTTTGCCATGCATCCCGGAGGCGTGCTCCTCGGGCCGAAAGAGTTACTACAAGGAGTGGCGGCCGGCGCCGCGGATATAGTGACAACAGCTCCGGCTTATACACCGGGCACGCATCCCTTAACGGAGGTCTTCGAGCTGCCAGGCTTTAAAAACGATAATGCCCTGGTCGCCTCCCTTACCGTGCACGAGGCCTGGAAGCAGTCCCAAGCGATGCAGCAGGAATATGATGACGTCAAGATCATGTTTTTCTGGGCCACCGGCCCCGGGGATTTTATGACCAGCGCGCCGGTACGGACCCTTCAGGACCTGGCCGGCAAGGAGATCCGGGCTGTGGGCGGGACGGTGCCCTCCGTTACCGCGCTTGGCGCTACTCCCGTGAGCATGCCCATGTCCGATGCATACATGGCCCTTGACGGGGGGATTGTGGACGGCATCCTTGCTCCTACGGACACCTTGCAGGGCTTCAAGCTGGCTGAAGTGACAGGATACATTACTAAAACACCCTTTGTTTATAATATTGTTTTCGTGAAAGCAATGAACCTGGATACCTGGAACGCCTTCCCGCCTGAAGTGCAGAAGATATTCGACGAGGTCAACGAGGAGTTTGTCCGCAATTACGGTGAGCTGAGAACGGATTACACTGTGGCCGGGCAGGAGTACGCGGTGAAGGAGTTCGGCCATGAGGTTATCGAACTTACTGCCAACGAGCACGCCAGATGGCTGGAGGTTCTTAAGCCGATTACCGACGCATGGATCAAAAAGACCAACGCTGCCAATCTGCCGGGGACCGAGATCTTCGAGCTTGTGAGTTCCCTGGATGCCAAGTTTTCCCAGGAGCACGGCGCTTACGGCAGGTAATCTGTTCTGTTAAACTCGCCTTGCGCATTTGCTTAATTAATGCATTGAGCGAACTTCCCATCCCGGGGCTGTCAGAACCCGGGATGGGAGGATTCGCTTGCAAACAGCGGCTATTACGATGTAAATGGTAGGGAGGCATGGATTAATGAATTTGTTTGATCGGCTAATTCGCACCCTGACCTGGCGCACCGCCCAGATCGGACAGGCAGCCCTTTTCTTTGCAATGTTTATTATTGTGGCAAATGTGCTCTCCCGCATCCCCTGGAATCCGATCCACGGTACAGTGGAACTCACGGAAATGTCGGGGGCCGTGCTGCTTGCTGCGGGAATTGCCTACACCGCGGCGATGAAAGGTCATATCATGGTGGGGTATTTTGTGGACCGTTATTCACCGCGCATTCAGGCGATCGCGGATATATTTACAAATGCCATTTCCCTCTTTTTTATTTATTTGCTGGCTAGGGAAACCTTTGTTTTTGCCGGAAGGATGATGGCCCGCGGTTTCGTGACTGCCGATTTGTTAATCCCCATACATCCAATCATCTATCTGGTTGCCATAAGTTTTGTGATGCTGGCATTGGTAGTTCTCAGGGATTTAATCAAAGCGGCAATAATGGCAGTCAAGGGAGGTAAAGCTGCATGACTCCCATTCAAATCGGGCTCCTTTCCATAGCATTTATTTTTATTTTTTTGTTTTTACGCATGCCCGTCGCCTATGTGATGCTGGTGGTGGGGATGGCCGGTTTTGCCCATATGACCTCCCCCTCGGCCATGTTCTCCCTTTCCAGCCAGACAATTTTCTTCACCTTTGCTTCCTATTCCCTGATTGTCATTCCCCTTTTTGTCTGGATGGGTTATATCGCATACTACTCGGGACTGAGTTCCAAGATCTACGATGCCACCTATAAAGTAATGGGCAGCATGAAGGCAGGTCTCGCCCTGGCCACAATAGGGGCGTGTGCCGCCTTTGGCGCGATCTGCGGTTCAACGACGGCTACAGCGGCGACAATGAGCGCAGTCGCTTTACCGGAGATGAAGCGCTACGATTACGACCGCTCCCTTGCCACGGCAACCATCGCTGCCGCTGCCATCCTGGGAGTAATGATCCCGCCCAGCATTATCTTTATACTTTACGGTATCGCCACCGGGGAATCGATCAACAGGCTCTTTGCCGCCGGCATTTTACC
>DMPF01000177.1:1018-2787 GCA_003456095.1 Bacillota bacterium | reverse complement strand
ATAACCCTTTCGCCGGAGGAGCAGAGGCGTTGGATAGAGCGTCTTGCCCCGATGACAGCCGAACAGGAAGCGAACCTGGAGGCAGAAAGGTTTCCCGGGGAGAGAAATTATGCGTACAATCCAGGAGTTGACCGAAAAATACAACCGCCTGTATGGTGATCAGGTGGAATAGTAAACAGCGATGAATATAATTAAAGAGTTAATCATTAAAGTAACGAAGTTCTGTGATTTTCCCGCCCGCTTCATCCTTCTGCTGATCATGCTGCTGGTTGTGGGCAATATAGTCTTACGGCTCCTGGGAAAACCGCTTGACGGCTCCCATGAATGGGTGGGCTTGCTCACAGGCATATCGATCAGCCTCTCCCTTGCTTACTGTGCCATAAGGGAAGGCCATGTAAGCATAACCATACTTTTTGAGCGCCTCGGCGGAAGAACCCGGCAATACGCAGAGCTGCTGGTAAATCTTTTTTCCTTGAGCTTGCTGATCGTCCTGCTACGGACGATCATATTGTATGGCAACCGCATGCTTGCCGGCGGGCATGTGGGGGTGAATACGGGGGTACCTTTACATTATTTTGCCTATATTATTGCTTGCGGCTTCCTTGTTTACAGCCTGGCTGTAATTTACCATATCGCGGAGAACGTGGAAAAGATGATCAAACGATGAGCCTGCCCGTTATGGGAATCTCCGGGATTCTGCTGCTGTTCCTGCTGTTGTTTTTAAAGGTGCCCATTCCCCTGGCCATGATTGGCGTGGGCTATCTCGGCTTTGGCGCCGGCACCTCTTTTACCGCGGCAAATCGCGTTGCCGCGGGAGATATTTATACCACCTTCACCGCTTACTCCCTGAGTGTAATCCCCATGTTTGTTTTAATGGGCTTCCTGGGTTATCACAGCGGCATGGGGGGCAGGCTCTATGCCTTTGCCTATAAGGTCGTAGGTTCGCTCCCCGGGGGACTGGCCATGGCCAGTCAGGTTGCCTGTGCGATTTTTGGGGCTATCTGCGGTTCAAGCACCGCTACTACGGCAACTATCGCCTCCATTGCCATCCCGGAGATGCGGCGTTACGGCTACAGCGACGGGCTTTCCACAGCTTGCATTGCCGCCGGCGGAGCTCTTGGGATCATGATCCCTCCCAGCGTAGTCCTGGTCCTCTATGGTGTGGCAACAGGGCAGTCTATCGCCATGCTGTTTCTGGCCGGCATTATCCCCGGCCTGCTTTTAACCATGCTGTATATGACTGCCATATTTATTATAACGCGGCGCGATCCATCCCTGGGACCGCCCGCGCCCGGCAGCCGTTTTAATCTGAAAATACTTATGGGATCGCAAGCAGGTGAACTGTGGGGAATTATCTTTGTTTTTAGCCTTTCGCTGGGGGGATTGTTTGCCGGCTGGTTTACTCCCACAGAAGCCGGCGGTGTGGGCGTGGCCGGGATCATGCTGGTTATCATGCTGCAAAAGCAGTTGACCGGGGATCTGTTAAACAAAGCACTGGCCGATACTACCCGCACATCAGCAATGATCTTCCTGCTGATCGCCGGCGCAACAACGTTTGGGCGGTTCATGACATTTACCCGCCTTCCCCTTGACCTGGCGCACTGGACGGGGGGCTTGCCATATCCACCTTTTGTGGTGCTGTTGATTATTTTGCTAATTTTTTTAGTGCTTGGCACATTTATTGATTCTCTGCCCCTGATGTTGCTGTCGGTGCCTATTTTTTTCCCCGTTGTGGTAAACTCACTAGGCTATGACCCGATCTGGTTCGG
>DMPF01000177.1:0-710 GCA_003456095.1 Bacillota bacterium | reverse complement strand
CTATGACCCGATCTGGTTCGGTGTGATCATGGTTCTGGTTGTAACAATGGGATGTATCACCCCTCCGGTGGGGATCAATGTCTTTGTGGTTAAAGGGATAGCGGCCGATGTGCCGCTGTTTGTGATCTTCCGGGGTATCTGGCCGTTTTTAATCGCCGTTTTCCTTTGCTGTATCATCCTAATCATTTTCCCGCAGCTGGCCACATTTTTACCCCGGACATTGGCAAACTGATCTTACCGCACCTCAGAAAAGCAAGAACCCGGGAAGAAAAAGCAGCAGCGCGTGAAGCAGCGCAACGTTCAGCAGGTTACGGCTGCGCTGGTAAAGATAAGCCAGCGGCAGGACGGTGAGGGGGTAAAAAAAGAATACCTCCATGGTTCTTTCCGGGGAAAAGGGGAGGCCGTGGGCAAAATAGGAGGTCAGGAAGAAAGGCAGTGAAGAAAGGGCGATGGAGAGAAGAAGTCCTGCTCCCTCTCCCCAGAGACGCTCCAGATAGGTTTGCAGATAGCCCCGCCAGAAAAACTCCGCGGCGAAAGCATAAGCAAAAAGAAAGGCAAATTGACTTAAAACGATTGCCGGCATGCCCGGCGTAAGATTGATCCCGGTGGGAAATTTCAAGGTAACGAAAAGGAAGATGATTACGAGGATCACGGGGACAACGATGATGCCCCGTATGGATTCCCGGATATTCAGGTTCAGGCCGCAGTAT
>DMPF01000185.1:722-2850 GCA_003456095.1 Bacillota bacterium | reverse complement strand
AAGATAGCGGCGGGGATTTTAACAGCTCGTGTCAGGAGATTAATCGGAAAAAGGCGAAGGGCGGTTCTCGCCATACAGAATTCCGGCACAACGGGCACAGATGCCGCCATCCTGCGTCTGCTCCGGCACACTGGGTGAGATCATCCAGCAGCGCGCACACTTACTTCCCGGCGCTCTTTTAAGATTAATAAAGAGGCCGGCCTCCAAGGTTTCCGTACTCCCCTTTTCCGGCTCTTCATCCGCTTCGCGCAAGTTGCAGGCGGATACGATAAATATGGCGGCGAGCTGGTCACGATAATCCTTCAGGACCGTAAAAAGGCGCTCGTTTGGATATAGTTCGAGCATGGCCTCCAGGGAATTGCCGATTAATCTTTCCCGTCTCCCTTTTTCCAATACAGCATTTATGGACTCTCTGACACGGAAAATGGTATCCCAGCGCTGCGCCAGCGCTTCATCTTCATACTCCGCCGGCAGTTTGGGCCAATCGGCCAAAAGCACGCTTTCCGTCTCGCGGTAGGACATATGGGACCAGATCTCCTCTGCCGTAAAAGAAAGAACAGGGGTAATAAGCAAAGTCAGGGTGTGCAGCACTTTCTCCAGAACCGTTTGGACCGCCCTGCGGGAGGGATCGTTTTCGTTCAGGACATAGAGGCGATCTTTTACAATGTTCAGGTAGAGATTACTCATATCCACCACGGCAAAATTGTGTACAGCGTGGAAAACCTGATGAAACTCGTAGCTTTCATATGCCTGGGCTGTCTTTTGCACCAGCTTGAAAAGACGGTACAGAGCCCAGCGGTCAATTTCCTCCAGGCTGCTGTAAGGTATGGCATGAAGATCCGCCTGATAATCCCAGGTATTACCTAAAAGAAAGCGGCAGGTATTACGAATCTTACGGTACACTTCCGTAAGTTGCTGAATAATCCCGTTAGAAAGGTGTACATCGCTCGTAAAATCAGCACTGGAAACCCATAAGCGCAGAATATCCGCTCCATAATTTTTTATGATATCTTCCGGAGCAATCACATTACCCAGGGATTTGGACATCTTTTTGCCTGCCCCATCCACCACCCAGCCATGGCAGAGAACACCGCGAAATGGAGGCACACCCCGGGTGGCCACTGCCGTAAGCAGGGAAGACTGAAACCATCCCCGGAACTGGTCGCTGCCTTCCAGGTAAAGATCCGCCGGCCAGCTTAACTCTTCGCGATTGCCAAGTACCGCTGCATGGCTGGAACCGGAATCAAACCACACATCCATAATATCCTTTTCTTTGCAAAACCCATGCCCGCCACAAGCGAGACAGCTAAAGCCTGCAGGCAGAATTTCCTCCGCCGTATAACGGAACCAGGCATCGGAACCCTCATGACGGAACAATTCCTGCACCGCGTTAATGCTTTCGGGAAGCAAGACCGGCTCCGCACACTCCCGGCAGTAAAAAATAGGCAGAGGCACACCCCAGAGCCGTTGACGTGAGATGCACCAGTCACGCCGCTCCGCAATCATATTGTGCATGCGCCCCTCACCCCAGGCTGGAATCCAGCGCACATCCTTAACCGCTTGCAGAGCCGTGTCGCGGAAGTCACGGATGGAGGCAAACCATTGTTCAGTAGCGCGGAAGATAACCTCTTCCTTGCAGCGCCAGCAATGGGGGTATTGGTGATTGATCGTGGAGAGGCTTAACAGTGCCTTCTCCCGCTTTAAGGCCTCGTTAACGGCAGCGTTTCCCTTATCATAGCGCAGGCCCTTAAATTCGCCCCCTTCTTCCGTAAATACCCCCCGGTCGTCCATCGGGACAAAAATGGGCAGCTTATAGCGCAACCCTGTTTCATAGTCTTCCTGGCCATGACCGGGTGCCGTATGCACACAACCGCTTCCCTGCTCCAGCGTCACGTAATCAGCCAGGACAACAGGTGAATTACGGGAAAACAGGGGATGGCGGCAAACCACCCCTTCCAGTTCGTTACCCTTGAAGACGGCGCAACACTCCGCATCCTCTGCGCCAATAGCCTTAAGGACCGCCTCCTGCAGCTTGGCAGCCATTAAATAATAACTGTCGCCATCACATTTAACCAAGGAATAATCATAGTCGGGATGCAGCGCAATTGCCAGGTTGGCCGGTATGGTC
>DMPF01000185.1:0-404 GCA_003456095.1 Bacillota bacterium | reverse complement strand
GTTGGCCGGTATGGTCCAGGGAGTCGTGGTCCAGATAATAATATAGGCCGGCCCGAATTGATCGTGCCATTTTCCTTTATTATCAACAACAGGGAAACGCACAAAAATGGAGGAGGAGGCCCGTTCCTGGTACTCAACCTCCGCTTCTGCCAGGGCCGTTTCACATTCGGGACACCAGTAAACTGGTTTCATGCCCCGATAAATATACCCTTTGGCGGCCATCTCCCCGAAAATTCCTACCTGCGTCGCTTCATAAGCAGGATCAAGGGTGACATAATAGTTGTCCCAATCCCCTACCACACCAAGCCGCTTAAACTGGTCACGCTGAATCTGCAGATATTGCAGAGCATAATCGCGACAAAGCTGCCTGAACCGGAGGGGACTTATCTCTTCCCTATTAACGT
>DMPF01000187.1 GCA_003456095.1 Bacillota bacterium | reverse complement strand
TTACTATTGCCATATTTTTTCCGGCTTCAGAAAAAAGCCGTTATGATCGATTATTTCCCAGCGCGCCAGCGCGGAAATTTCTCCTTTTGTAGTATATACTCCCAACAACCTGCCGTCAACAGGACAAAGCTGCTCATCTTTTTCTGCTGCTGATAAAAGTTGTGACAGAGTAAGGCAGCGCTCATAGCGGAACTGTTTGAATTGCATCTCATTCAGTATGATTGTATGCTCACGGAAGGGAAAATCATCAGGTAACAGGCAGTCTGCCTCCCTTCCATTCCTGAACAGTTCAATCAGATCCTCCAACGTTTGACTTGCGGCGATTTGAAAACACCCGCTTGCGGTTCTCAGTAAAAATGACATATGCGCACCACAGCCAATTGTATTACCAATTTTTTCACAAAGGCTGCGTACATAAGTACCGCTGGAGCATTTTACCTCAAAGAGTACTCGCTGCGGGGGAAAATAGTTTATCACCTTAATCTCATATATTTTTACCGTACGAGCGGGACGTTCGATCTGCAGCCCTTCACGGGCATATTCATATAGCTTTCTTCCTTTTATTTTTATTGCGGAAAACATGGGAGGCACCTGTTCGTGTTCGCCTGTAAAAGCAGAAAAAAAAGCTTCTATCTCTTCCCGGACGAGTGAAGGGGGTAGCATGCGCTCGATAATTTTTCCTGACGCATCAGCCGTGTCCGTTGTAACACCCAAGTATAGCTCTGCACGGTAGGTCTTGGGGAATTCCAAAAGATAAGAAGCCAATTTAGTGGTTTTGCCCAGCAATAGGGGTAATACGCCTGCCGCCCCCGGGTCAAGCGTGCCACCGTGTCCTACTTTTACTCCGGGTAACAATTTCCTGAGCAGATCTACCACATCGTGCGAAGTCATCCCGGGAGGTTTTAATACATTTAAAAATCCGTTCAATGCTACCTCCTTAAATCACATTTTTCCGGATTCAATGTTTCTGTTTCCAGGAGGGCTTCTCTAACGGCTTGTATAACCTTATCCATTGCCACATTATTTTCCCAGCCACCAATGGTGCAGCCAGCCGCACGGGGGTGCCCTCCACCGCCAAACGAAGCAGCTACAGCTCCTACATCAACAACTGCTTTAGATCGGAAACCCACTTTTGTTTCTCCGTTTCGTGTGTGGTAGAAGAAAATCCCCACCTCAACCCCGTTGATATTCTTCCCATAATTGACAAACCCTTCCAGCTCTTCTTCTTTTGCGCCATAGCTTTCCAACAAATCTTCATGCAAGCTCATCCATGCAATACGCAGCGATTGATCAAGCTGCAATGTATTTAAGGTATCACGCAATAAAAATACGGTCGATAGGGGGTATTCGTCAAATATTTTTTGGCTTACAAGAGAAGGATCAACCCCATTTTCAAGCAAGAGCGATGCTATTTTCAGCACACGGGGGGTAGTATTGGCGTACTTAAATGAACCGGTGTCAGAGGCAATAGCTACATATAAACATAAACTGATCTCCTTGCTAAGCAGCAAATTATTTTCCTGTATAAGCTGATAAATCATTTCGCCTGTTGCCGCCGCGGATTTATCCACAATATTATAATCACCAAAATAATTATTGGTGGCATGATGATCAATATTGACTATAGTAAGGCCTGACTGGACTCTTTCTTTCATATAGTCAAGCCTTTCCAGATCGCCACAGTCAAGGACGAAAACAAGCCCTAAAGGAAGGTTTGCAGGAAATTGATTTTCAATGGCTACAACTCCCGGCAGAAAAGCATATTTACGCGGAACCACCCCCGGACAGAAAATCCTGACCTTTTTACCATGATGTCTTAAGGCGGTGCCCCAAGCTAAAGCAGAACCTATGGCATCGCCGTCAGGCAGGATATGGGTCAGGATATAAACATTCTCGTGTGCATGTAACAGTTCACTTATCTCCCTGCTGTTCACGTCCATCTCCTTCTTTATTAAGGGGATCCAGGCTTTTCAATACACCTTCAATGTGCGCGCCGTACTCCATTGAGCGGTCTAAACAAAAAAGTAATACTGGAGTATGACGTAACCTTATCCTCTTGCCGAGTTCGGAACGGATAAAACCGCTTGCCTTTTCCAGCACCTTCAATATTTTTCCCTGTTCATCCCTGGATGCATATATGCTTACATAAACACGTGCATAGCTCAAATCTCGTGATACATCCGCTCCGGTTATACTGGTCAGCTTCTCCAGCGCAGGATCCTTTAATTCCAGGCGAATAATCTCGCTTACTTCTTTTTTAATCTCTTCGCCAACTCTCTGTGCTCTTTGCCTTGACATCCTGTTTCCCTCACTGTACATATCTTTTTATCGGGCGGTGGCTACAAAACGGCTATGATGCGGGCACCTGTTTCTGCATAAAAGCCTCAAAAACATCTCCTTCTTTGAAATCATTAAAATGCTCCAGCAAAATCCCGCATTCATAACCACTGCTTACTTCTTTGACATCATCCTTGAAACGTTTCAGCGATCCTATTTTCCCCTCGTGGACAACCGTTCCGTCTCTGACAATCCTGATGCCGCAATTGCGGTTAATCGTTCCTTCCAAAACATACGAACCGGCTATATTCCCCACTTTGGAAACTTTAAAGATTTGACGCACTTCCGCTTGCCCTAGGATTACCTCCTGGAACTGCGGTTTCAGTAAGCCTATCATCGCAGATTTAATATCTTCGATAATCTCATAAATTACCTTATAGAGTTTAATCTCCACTTTTTCTTTTTCTGCCAGCTTCCGCGCACTCGCTTGGGGCCTCACGTTAAAACCGATCACAATGGCATTTGATGCTGATGCAAGCATTACATCAGATTCATTAATTGCACCTGCGCCCTTGTGAATAATCTTTATTTTTACCTGTTCATGTTCAATCTTTTCCAGAGATTCCTGAAGCGCCTCCGCTGAACCCTGGACATCGGCTTTAATAATGATATTTAAATCTGTCTCACTGTCTTGAATCTGTTTAAACAGATCGTCAAGGGAAACCTTCTGGACCTTACGCAGTGTGGCCTCTCTGAGCTT
>DMPF01000228.1 GCA_003456095.1 Bacillota bacterium | reverse complement strand
GGACCTCCACAAAGGCTCCGTATCGCTCGGTACGGGTGACCTTGCCTACATAATATCTTCCCGGTTCTACATCAGCAACAAGGGTTTCAATATATTCCTGTGCTTTCTTTCCCGCTTCCTGATCGACGGCTACAATAAAGATTCTTCCATCGTTCTCCACATTAATTTCCGCACCAGTTTCCGCAATAATCTTGTTGATAATCTTACCGCCAGGCCCAATAACATCACGTATTTTGTCCGGATCAATCTGGATGGTAATAATACGCGGGGCATAAGGCGACAACTCCTGCCTTGGTTCATTAATGGCTTCCAGCATCTTATGCAAAATAAACAGATAACCTTCGCGGGCTTGCACAATAGCATCCTTGAGGATTTGCCTGGATAGGCCGGCAAGCTTCGTATCCATTTGCATAGCGGTAATGCCGTCCCTGGTACCGGCGACCTTAAAATCCATATCACCCAAAAAATCTTCCATTCCTTGTATATCCGAAAGAATCGCCACCTTATCCTCATCCTGAACCAACCCCATAGCAATCCCCGCGACAGGCCTTTTTATCGGGACACCCGCATCCATAAGTGAAAGTGAACCGGCACAAACACTGCCCATAGATGTTGATCCGTTTGATTCTAAAACTTCAGAAACAAGGCGGATGGTATATGGAAAAAGATCTTCACTGGGAATAACTGGTTCAAGGGCCCGTTCTGCCAGTGCCCCGTGTCCAATCTCCCGCCTGCCCGGTCCCCGCATGAATCCGGTCTCGCCCACGCTGTACGGAGGAAAATTATAATGGTGAATAAACCGCTTCGATTCCTCAATACCAAGGCCATCGAGAATCTGCATATCGCGCAAAGCGCCAAGGGTGCAGATATTCATAATCTGTGTTTGTCCCCGTGTAAACAAGGATGAACCGTGTGTACGCCGGAAGAGCTGCACCTCGCTGGAAATTGGTCGAATTTCACGCCAACTACGGCCGTCAGGCCGCATTTTCTCCTGGAGGATCATCTGCCGTAAGCGTTTCTTTATTAATCCTTCGAGCGCAGCATTAACATCCCGCGCTTGATCAGGATATATCTTTACAAAGTGCTCAACCGCTTCTTTTTTTAACTCACTCAGCATATTTTCCCGATCCTGTTTAAGCTCTGTATGCAGCGCATTTTTAATCTTCGAATCGGTAAAAAGCTCAATTTCCCTGCCAATTTCCGGATCAGGCACAAAAGGAGCAACTTCCATTTTATCCTTACCAATCTTTTTCTGCATTTGTTTCTGCAGATTGACGATTTCCCTGATGGCTGCATGGCCGACCATAATTGCATCCAGAATCTCTTCTTCGCTGACCTCTTTGGCTCCGGCTTCGACCATCATAACCGCATCTGCTGTGCCGGCCACAATCAGGTTGAGGCTGCTCTGTTCAGTTTGGTTCACATCCGGGCTGATTACAGGCTTGCCGTCAAGCAGACCAACATTCACTGCCGCCACCGGTCCATCAAAGGGGATGGGAGAGATAGACAGGGCGGCTGAAGCGCCAATTATCGCCAATGGCTCGGGGGCATAATCCTGGTCTACTGAAAGCACCGTAATCACGATATGCACGGCATGACGGAAATCGGAAGGAAATAAGGGCCTCAGCGGCCTGTCAGTTAAGCGGGCTCCGAGAATTGCCTTTTCCGAGGGGCGCCCTTCCCGCCTGATGAAGCCTCCTGGTATTCTTCCTACCGCATAAAGTCTTTCTTCGTAATCAACGGTAAGGGGAAAGAAATCTATGCCTTCTCGCGGTTCTGCCGATAGCGTAGCCGTTGCCAGCAGAGCTGTATCGCCATAACGTACCATTACCGCACCGCTTGCTTGTTTGGCTACTTTGCCCGTTTCCAGGGTAAGTGTCTTTCCAGCCAGATCAACTTGAAATATCTCCAAATATCAACCCCCCATTTCGAAAAGCGGGGGACTCCCCGCTTATACCTGCTATTTTTTATTTCCGTAAACCCAGCTTAGCAATAATATTACGATATCTATCCGGCTCGTTATCTTTTAGATAATTGAGCAGTCCCCTTCTTTTTCCCACCATTTTAAGTAATCCCCGCCGGGAGTGAAAATCTTTTTCGTGCAGCTTAAGATGCTCCGTTAACTGATTTATTCTCTGTGTAAGAATAGCAATCTGCACTTCCGGCGATCCCGTATCGCTGGTATGGATTTTGTGCGCATTTATAATGCCGCTCTTTATCTCGCTTGTTAATGACAACGTATTCACCTCCCGTGACAATTAATCATACCCTTTGCCTGGGCCAAACAAATTCTATCATATGCGATTTGCTTTGTAAACTATAACCATAATCTTTAGCAACAGGCGTTATCGGCCAAGCTGGCATAATCTCGCCGGATCAATTCCCTGGCCCTTTTCTCATCATTCCGAATCTGTTCCACCAAGGAACCGGCCTTAGCAAATGTAATTTCTTTTCTAATTCTGTGCAAAAAAGCAACAGTTAATTCCTCACCATAAAGATCACCGTTAAAATCCAGCAGGAAAACCTCCACAGATATTTTTTTGTTATGGTGAAATGTGGGCTTGCTACCAATATTTGTAAGGGCAAAGTACCTTTTACCCCAAAAGGCAATAGAGCAAAGGTAAACCCCTTTGGCCGGTAACAGCAATCCCTCCGGCACATGTAAATTTGCTGTAGGAAAACCCAACATCCTACCACGACCTTCCCCACAGACAACCTGACCGCTTATTTTGAAATACTCGCCTAGGTAGCGGGCAGCATCCTTTACCTCGCCCCTGGACAGCAGTTCTCTGATCAACGAACTACTCACAATTTCATTGCCGATAATCACCGGGGGTACTACTTCCACCGTAAAAATGAATTGCTCCCCCCATTTTAAAAGATGTACGGGGGTCCCTCTGCCGCCCCTGCCGAAAGTATGATCAAACCCAATCACCACACCCGTCACCGTAAAAATCTGGACAAGATAATCGGTGACAAAACGGAAGGGGGATAGGGCGGCTACTCTCTCATTGAATTCCTCAACGATCAAATAATCTATCCCCATTTGAGCAAGCGCCTCTGCCCGCATTTTAACAGAAGAAAGCAGTAAAAATTCCTTTTCCGGGTATAGTCTGGTTACAGGATGTGGATCAAAAAGGAAAACGGCACTTTTGGCTCCGGCCTGCCAAGCCAGAGAACAGGTCCGCTTGACGATGAGCCGATGCGCCATATGCAGCCCGTCAAAGTTGCCCAACGATAGAAAAAGCTTTTCTCCGGTATGCTGGTAATTTGCTGCTCCGTAAACTATAAGCATAGCCCTCTCACCTGAGCCTTACTATTGCCATATTTTTTC